>JBMTXT010000078.1:0-9162 GCA_049453775.1 Gemmatimonadaceae bacterium
GGGAGCGTGACGATCACCGCGACGAGTGAGACCAAGACCGGCTCCGTGAGTCTCACCATCCAGGGTGGCATCGAAAGCATCGCGGCTGGCGGTGCGGTCGTGCTGATGCTGAAGAGTGACGGTGAGGTCTTTGGCGTGGGCGATAACCAACACGCGCAGTACGCGGCCGACGGCATCCCGGCACGTTCGACACCCGTGTCCGTCATGACCGGTGCCCAGCGGATCCTCGTGGCCCAAGGGGGGGGCGGCCTTACCGCCCTGTATATCAAGCGTGACAAGACGCTCTGGGGGACTGGTCGCGATTGCGGCTTCGGTGAACTCGGGACATCCTGGCGACCCAGAGGCAACGACGCATGTAGCGAAGGTTACTTCTCGCGGACCACACCCACCCAACTGGCGACCGATGTCACTCGGGTGGCCGCCGGAACGAAGAGCGTGCTCTATGTGAAATCCGACGGGACCTTATGGGCGCTCGGGGTCAACGGCGACGGAGCCTTCGGCCGAGGCACCTACGAGCATGCCCCGTCCGCCGTGCAGGTGGCGACGGGCGTATCGGACGTCTGGGCGGCAGGTGAAGGCCTCGTGTTCTTTCGGAAGACGGACGGATCGGTCTGGGGGGCTGGATCGAACTACTACGGACAACTCGGCCTCGGCAACTCCGATGATCCCCAGCCGTCGTTCACACCAGTCATGACCAATGTCTCACTCGTCGCGACCAACGGCGAAAGCTCCTTCTTCCTGAAGAATGACGGATCGCTGTGGGCGACCGGACTCAACGACGTCGGACAGCTCGGCGATGGTACGCTGACCGATCAGTCGTCGCCGGTGCAGGTGATGACCGGTGTCGCGGCGGTCTCTGCTGGGAATACCCATACGATGATCTTGAAAACCGATGGGACCCTCTGGGCGACCGGAACAAATCTTTCTGGCGAGCTGGGTGATGGGACCACGACCCCCAAGTCGACCCCGGTGCAGGTGATGACGGGAGTCGCCCAGGTGGCAGCTGGCAACAATCTGACGGTGGTCCTTAAGACGGATGGCTCACTGTGGGCCACGGGGGCCAACAGCTCCGGCCAGCTTGGCACGGGGAATACCACGTCCAGCACGACGTTCGTACGGATGGTGAATTTCTGAGTCTGATTGATCCAGCGCTCGCCGCCGATCTCGCGCGCGCGATCCTCACGGTTCCCGACTTCCCGCGTCCCGGGGTGGCGTTCAAGGACATCACCCCGGTGCTGCAGGATCCGGTGCTCTTCGCCCGGACCACGGCCGCCCTGGCCGCTCCCTGGCAGACCGACGGGATCACGCATGTGCTGGCGATCGAGAGTCGCGGCTTCCTCTTCGGCGCCCCGGTCGCCCAGCATCTGCGCGCCGCGCTCGTGCCGGTGCGGAAACCGGGGAAGCTCCCGCGCGCGCGGATCACCGAGAGCTACACGCTTGAGTACGGAACCGACACCTTGGAGTGCCATGCGGACGCGGTCGGGTCCGGCGCTCGGGTGCTGATCGTGGATGATGTGCTGGCGACTGGTGGGACGGCGGCGGCGGTGTCGCGACTGGTGGTACGGACCGGGGCGACACTCGGTGGGATCTCCGCGGTGATCGATCTCAGCTTCCTCCCGTGGCGCTCCGCGCTCGACGGGATCCGCGCGGAGACGCTGGTCCGCTTCTGATCAGAAGGGATAGGCGAGGTAGAACCCGACCGACATTGCGGCGAGGATCCACTGGGGCACACGAACCTCGCGCCCGCGCCCAGTCGCGACCTTGAGCACCGGATGCGCGATCAAACCCGCCGTCATCCCGACCCCGATGTTGAAGGTGAAGCTCATCAACACGATGGTGAGGAAGGCGGGGATCCACTCGGAGAGGTCCGAAGGATCGAGCTCGCGGATCCCCTGGAGCATCAACGCCCCGAGCACGACGAGGGCGACGCCGGACGCATGGAGTGGGACGGCGGTCAGGATCGGGGCGAACCAGAGCGCGAGGGCGAAGAGCGCGGCGACGACCACGGCGACGAGACCGGTCCGTCCCCCCTCACCGATGCCAACCGCCGACTCGATATACGCACCGGCGGTCGTCGTGCCGAGGAGGGGGGCGGCGATGTTGCCTAACGCGTCCGCCAACATCGGACGCTCGACATCGGGGAGTCGGCCGTCGGCATCGAGGAGGCGCGCTTGGGAGGAGAGCCCGTAGAGCGTGCCGATGGTATCCACAAACGCCATCACGAAGACGAGGAGCACCACCGGGAGGGCGCGTGGCGAGAGGGCGCCCACCAGATCCAGCTGCCCGGCGATCGGCGCGAGGCTCGGCGGCGCGCTCACGACGGCGCTGGGCCAGGGGGTGACGCCGAGTGCGAAGGAGGCGAGTGCGGTCGCGACGATCCCGATGAGGAGGGCGCCGGTGGTGCGGCGCGCGAGAAGGATCGCGGTGAGGGCGACGCCCCCGAGTCCGAGCGCGGTGGTGGGGGCGGTGAGATCACCGAGGGCCACGGGGGCACCTGGGGAACCGAGTCGGACGATGCCGAGGTCGGTGAGCCCGATGAAGGTGATGAAGAAGCCGATGCCGACGGCGAAGCTACGCGTGAGGGGGCGGGGAAGGGCCTCGGCGAGCCAGGCGCGGACACGGAGTAGCGTGAGGACGGCGAAGAGGATCCCGGCGAGGCAGATGGCGCCGAGTGCGACCTGCCAGGAGACGCCCATCCCTTGGACGACGGTGAAAGCGATGAAGGCGTTCTCCCCCATATAGGGGGCGACGGCGAAGGGGCGCCTGGCGTAGAGCCCCATGAGGAGGGTGCCGATGATCGCCGTCAGGATCGTCGCGGTGACCGAGGCGTCGCGCGGGAGTCCGGCGGCCTCGAGGATCGCGGGATTCACGACGATGATGTAGGCCATCGCCAGAAAGGTCGCGAGTCCGGCACGGAGTTCGGTGGCGAGGGTCGTCTCGCCCCGTGCGATCGCTTCGTGCACCTGGTGCCGGAGGGCGCCGATCATCGGCCTGTCTCCACGGGGGTGGAGGTGCGCATCGCAGAGCGCGGATAGGCGCGGAGGAACTCGAGGACGACGGTCGCGGCGTTGGTGGCGGCGAGTCGGCCGAAGGTACGCATCACGTTCGTGCCGGTCTCCCCGCCCGCGAGATCGGAGAGGGAGCGGAAGGCGATGTACGGCACCCCATGTTCATGCGCGACGACGGCGACGGCAGCGGTCTCCATGTCGAGGGCATCGGCCTGGAAGGTGCGCCAGCTCCACTCGCGATAGGCGGCGTTGTCGACGAAGGTGGGGCCACTCACCCCATTCCCTCCGACGACGATCTTGGGTTGGGCGGGGAGGCAGCCCCCGTCGGCGGTGCAGCGCGTGAGGGTCACGCGGGCGGCGACGTCGCGCGCGATGCGGAGCGCGAGGGTGTCGACGGGGAACCAGAAGCGGCGCTCGAGGGAATCGGGGATGCTCCGCACGGTGACGGAGGTGCCCTGCGGGAACATCATCCCAAAGCCACCGAACCCCGTGGTGGTGCGGGCCGGGGCGAACCCGGTGGGCGTCTCACGGGCGAAGACGCTCTCCTGATAGTTGCCCCATTGCGCGGGGATGGTGACGTCACCGATGTCGAGCCCGGGATTCACGCCGCCGGCGATCCCGGAGAAGACGATCGCCCGGATGGGGAGGCGATCCAAGAGGGCCTGCGTGGTCATCGCGGCGTTGACCATGCTGTAGCCGCTGAGCAGGAGGACCACCTCGTGGCCCGCGAGGGTGCCGAGGTACCAGGTGCGGCCATTCACCACGCGGGTCTCGGTGATCGTGGTGGCGGCGCGGAGGGCGACGAGCTCGGTCTCGAAGGCCGACATCACGGCGATGCGTGAGGGCACCGAGGCGGGTGCGGGTCTCGCCTGCGCCCGAGTCATCAGCGGGGTGCCGATCAGCAGGAGTGCGAGGGCGACGAAGCGGAGGTGAGCGGTCGGCATGGTGGGGAAGTTATCGGACGCGGCGGGGAGGCGGGGTGACGAGGAGGAGGACGGTGGCTCAGTACCTCGTGAGATCGACGGCAGAGCGCACCTTGCCGGCGTATCCGCCCTGACGGAGCTCGCTGATGAGTCCCTCGTCGGTGGTCCCCCAGAAGAGCTGGTGATAGAGGAGGAGCATCTTCGGGGCGGCTCGTGTGGCCAATGCCGCGAGCTCGGTGGTCGAGGTGTGTGCCTTGGCATGATAGGCTTGCCAGGCCGGTGGCCGCGTCCGGAAGCGGTCGGCGGAATAGACCTCGTGCACGAGGAGGTCGCAGCCGTCGCAGGCCCGCACCACCGCCTCGCTCGCGTGGGTGTCTCCGGAGATGACGATCGACCGATCGGCGCTCTGGAAGCGATACCCGAAGGCGACCTCCCAATCGCCATGGGGGACGGCGAAGGCGGTGACGGTCACATTCCCGTCATCGAATACCGTGCCCGGCGTGATCTCGTGGACCCGGACCTGATACCCCGTGGTGTTCGCGGGCTCGCGTCCATCGATCCGATTGCGGATGTCGGCGGTGTAGGCGGCCAGGAGGTGATCGACCATCGCCTGTGTCCCCGGCGGCCCATAGATCTCGAGCGGGACCTCGCGCTCGAGGGTCCAGGCCGAGAGGATGAGATCGGGGAGCCCGACGGTGTGATCGGAGTGGAGATGGGTGTGGAAGAGGGTCCGGTGGTGCCGCGGTGGGAGCGCGTAATCGGCGACCGTGGCGGCCGCGGCGGCCGCCGCTCGGCGCACCACCCCAGGGCCGGCGTCGATGAGGTACGACCGCCCGGCGCGTACCACGGCGACGGCCGGTCCGCTCCGCTCGGGGTCGGCGTTCGGGGTACCGGTGCCGAGCATCACCACCGCGGTGGTTTGGGCGTGGGCCCGAGCCCCGGGGTGGACGAGACTGAGGAGGAGAAGGAGCCAGGCAAGGAGGGGGTAGGCCATGGGGGATCGGGCGGTGGTGGCGAGCGGCGAGGTGAATCAGAGATTAACGTCTGGAGCATAGCGCCGTCAGATTCAGGACCTTCCACCCTGGTGTTCATGCGCCGCTCCCTTCCCTCGCTCGCACTCCTTCTCCTCGTCGGCTGTGCCGACGGGGCGACCGATCCGACCACGAGCGGGAACGCGGCCATCCGGGCGGCGTTGTTGATCGATCCGGAGAACCTGCCGCGCTATGCCGGGGTCGCCCTCCCTGCCTACTACGATGCGGTGGTCTTGGGGCGTGAGGACCGGACGATCGGCGCGCCGATCACCGACGCGGGGGCGACGCTGGGGCGGGTGCTCTTCTATGAACGGCAGCTCAGTCGCTCGGGCACGGTCTCCTGCGCGAGTTGCCATGCGCAGACGGTCGCCTTCGGCGACTCGGCCCAGTTCAGTCGGGGATTCGAGGGGGCGCTGACCGCGGCGCATTCGATGCGGTTGGTGAATGCGCGCTTCAATGAGAATGGGCGGTTCTTCTGGGATCGTCGGGCCGCCACGTTGGAGGCCCAGAGCACCCAACCGATCCAGGACCCCGGGGAGATGGGATTCGACGCGGCGCATGGCGGGATCACCGCGGCACTCGCGCGCCTGCGGGAGCGCCCCTACTATGCGCCGCTCTTCCGGATGGCGTTCGGGGACTCGGTGATCACCGAGGACCGGGTGCAACGGGCGCTCGCGCAGTATGTGCGGAGCATCGTCTCGACGACGAGTCGGTGGGATCTGGCGGCGGCGCCGGTCTTCACGGTGAACAACCCGCAGGGCTCGCTCAATGGGCCCTTCCCGACGCTCACGCCCGAGGAGAACCAGGGGAAGCAGCTCTTCCAGGGGAGTGGGTGTGCGGCCTGTCATGTACCGCCGAGCTTCTCGCTGAATGCCAATTCGCGGAGCAACGGCCTCGATGCGGGGGAGACGCGGATCTTCCGGTCGCCTTCGTTGAAGCAGGTGGGCCGGAGCGGGCGGTTCATGCACGACGGGCGCTTCGCGACGCTGGAGCAGGTGGTCGACTTCTACAATGAGGGGATCCAGGCGGGGCCCGCGTTGGACAACCGCCTCATGGCCCCCCCGCTCGTCCCCGGTGGGCCGCCGAGTGGGATCCCGCGCCGGTTCGGGTTCACGGCGGCGCAGAAGGCGGCGCTCGTGGCGTTCCTGCGGACGCTCACCGACGAGGCGCTCGCCGCGGATCCCCGGTTCAGTGACCCCTTCCGGCGGTAGGGCACGAGGGGGAGATCGGGTCCCGGCGCGCCGCCCCTGGGGTATCTTGCATGTAGACCTCTCCCCTGGGTGGCATTATGAAGTGGGACCTCCTCCGACGATTCGTCTTGCTGGCCAGTGTGGCGCTCCCCGCGCTCGCCGCCGGCGCGCCTCCTCTCCTGGCACAATCGGCGCCCCGGGTGATCGTGATCCCGATCGAGGGAACGATCGACATGGGGCTCGCGCCCTTCGTGAAGCGGGCGCTCGCCGAGGCGGAAGAGACGAAGGCCGACGCGTTGATCCTCGACATCAATACGTTCGGGGGCCGCGTGGATGCCGCGGTGGTGATTCGCGATGCGTTGCTGGCCTCACCGGTGCGCACGATCGCCTTCGTGAACCGCCGCGCGATCTCGGCTGGGGCGCTGATCAGTCTCGCCGCGAAGGAGATCGTGATGACCGAGGGGGCGACGATCGGGGCGGCGACCCCGGTGCAAATGAGTCCCACGGGAGGGGAAGCGAGTCCGGTGGAGGAGAAGACGGTCTCGTATGTGCGGAAGGAGTTCCGCGCGACGGCGGAGAGCCGTGGGCGTCCGCTGCAGATCGCCGAGGCGATGGTCGATCGGGATGTGGAGATCCTTGGGCTCAATCCCAAGGGGAAGTTGCTGACGTTGACGACCAACGAGGCGCTCGTCAGGAAGGTCGCGGACCGCCAGGCGAACACGCTGGATGCGTTGCTGGCCGGGAGTGACCTTGGCTCGGCGGAGATCGTGCGGCTCGCGCCGAACTGGGGGGAGGGGTTCGTCCGGTTGCTCACCCATCCGGTGGTGGCCTCGCTCCTCCTCTCGATCGCGACGCTCGGGATCATCATCGAGCTCCGCACGCCGGGGTTCGGTGTGCCGGGTGGGCTCGGGATCCTGAGTCTGATCCTCGTGCTCGCGGGCCACTATACGGTGGAGCTCGTGGGGTGGGAGGAGTTGATCCTGGTTGGGCTTGGGCTGACCCTGCTGACCCTCGAGGTCTTCGTGATCCCTGGGTTCGGGATCGCGGGGATCGCCGGGATCATCTCGACCCTCGCCGGATTCTCCCTCAGTCTCATCGGTCATGGGTCGACGTTGGCGGCCTTCTTCGGGGCGATGGGGCGGGTGACACTCGCGATCGTGGTGGCGCTGATCGGGAGCCTCGTGGCCTTCCGCTTCATCCGGCATACGCCGTTCAGTCGCCAGTTGGTGCTCGATGCCGCGCTCCCGCAGGGGATGGGGGATGCGCCGCCGGCGCCGGTGGTGGCCCCGACGACGCATCTGGGGCAGCGCGGGGAGACCGCGACCCCGCTGCGGCCGGCGGGGATCGCCCTCATCGACGGGGGGCGTGTGGATGTGGTCTCCGAGGGGGAGATGCTCGAGGCGGGGGTACCGATCGTGGTGACCCGCATGGAGGGGAATCGGATCGTGGTGCGTCGTGTTGGTGGACCTTTGACCTGAGATGACCTGTCATGGCTGAACTGATCGGTGGTGGTATCGGACTCCTGCTCCTCGTGATCGCGGGGCTCGGCGTCCTCCTCTTCCTCGTCCCGGTGAATCTCTGGGTGGCGGCGTGGGCCTCGGGCGCCTATGTGGGGCTCTCGACCCTCGTGGGGATGCGGCTCCGGCGCGTGCCCCCGGGGACGGTGATCACGGCGCGGATCGGTGCCGTGAAGGCGGGGCTCTCGATCTCGCTCAACGAGCTCGAGGCGCACTATCTCGCCGGCGGAAATGTGGTGCGCGTGGTGAATGCGCTCATCTCCGCCGACAAGGCGAACATCCCCCTCACCTTCCAGCGGGCGGCGGCGATCGACCTCGCGGGGCGTGATGTGCTCGAGGCGGTGAAGATGTCGGTCATCCCCAAGGTGATCGAGACGCCGAAGATCGCGGCAATCGCGAAGAACGGGATCCAGTTGATCGCGGTCTCACGTGTGACGGTGCGCACCAATATCGATCGCCTGGTCGGCGGCGCCGGCGAGGAGACGATCATCGCCCGTGTGGGTGAGGGGATGGTCAGCACCATCGGCTCGGCGGAGAATCACAAGGACGTCCTGGAGAACCCCGATCACATCTCGAAGCACATCCTGAGCAAGGGGCTCGACGCGGGGACGGCGTACGAGATCCTCTCGATCGACATCGCGGATGTGGATGTCGGGGAGAACATCGGTGCCAAGCTCCAGATCGATCAGGCGAACGCCGACAAGCAGATCGCGCAGGCGAAGGCGGAGGAGCGCCGTGCGATGGCGGTGGCGCTCGAGCAGGAGATGCGGGCGCGCGTGGTCGAGGCGGAGGCCGAGGTGCCGCGGGCGATGGCCGAGGCGTTCAAGCAGGGGAACCTCGGGATCATGGACTATTACAAGATGAAGAACGTGCAGGCCGACACCGCGATGCGCAGCGCGATCGCCGGAGGCGATGAGCCGCCGCCGGTGAAGCCGCGCTAAGGGTGACCTGACGTGGAACAGCTCCTTCCGGTCCTCTTCATCTTGGCTGCGGGATTGATCGATCTGATCCAGCGGTGGCAGCGGCGTGCCAAGCGGCCGCCGCTCGAGCGGGAGTCGGAGCCGGAGCTCCTCCCTGAGCCCGGGTGGGAGCGCGCGCGGACCGGCGAGCGGACGGCGAGGCGGGAGGGCGCTCCGCCCGAAGTCGTCTTCGATCTCGAGGAGATCCTGCGTGGGACGGCGCGTCCCCGGAAGACGGCGCCCCCGCCGCCCCCTGCGGCCGCGACCTCGACGTCTCGTCGTGCGCCGCGTGCCGCTCCTGCGCCAGAGGGCCCGCGTGGGCCGCGGCCAGTGGCGAAGCCGATCGTGCGTCCGGCGCATCCGCTCCTGCAGTCGTTGCAGCGGCCGGCGGATGTCCGGCAGGCGATCGTGGTGAGCACGATCTTGGGGCGGTGTCCGGGGATGGAATAGGGTGCCTCTGGTGTTCGCACACCCGCGTATGATGTGAAGCGGGGGGGGGGGGGGGGGGGGGGGGGGGGGGGGGGGGGGGCGCGG
>JBMTXT010000079.1:0-9153 GCA_049453775.1 Gemmatimonadaceae bacterium
GGCCCCCCCCCCCCCCCCCACGCCTGACGCGGCCCTCGGGCCGCCCCTTCCTCTCCCGCTCATGCGCGCTCCGTTCCTCGCTTCCGCCGTGCTCGTCCTCTCCGCCTCGCCGGCCTTCGCCGCGGCGGAGGGTGGCGCCAAGTCCGGCCTCCTCGACCCGCACCTCGGGTTGATGTCCTGGACGATCATCGTCTTCGTCCTCCTCCTCTTGGGCCTCCGGAAGTTCGCCTTCGGGCCGATCCTCGAGGCGGTCCGCGGCCGCGAGCAGGCGATCGCCGACGCGATGGCGACGGCCGAGCGTGACCGGGCCGAGGCGGCCAAGCTCGTCGCGGAGCAGAAGGCGGCGATCGAGGCGGCGCGCAACGAGGCGCAGCGCTACATCGCCGAGGGGCGCGCCACCGCCGAGTCGATGCGCAACGAGATGGTCGAGCAGACCCGCAAGCAGCAGGCGGAGATGATCGAGAACGCGCGGAAGACGATCGAGGCGGAGCAGGCCGCCGCGATCGCCACGCTCCGTCGCGAGGCGGTCGACCTCGCCCTCGCCGGCGCCGGCAAGCTGATCGGGCAGAAGCTCGATGCGGCGTCCGACCGGCAGCTGGTCGAGCAGTATCTCACGACCCTGAGGCCAAGCTGATGCGCGAGGTCTCCATCGCGCGGAACTACGCCGAGGCGTTGCTCACCCTCGCCACCAAGGCGGGGGCGCGTGACGCGTGGGGGGCGACCATCAGCGCCCTCGGTGATGCCGTGGCCGGCGAGGCGGCGCTCCGCACGGTCCTCGAGCACCCGCGCGTGACCATGGCGCAGAAGGCGCAGCTCCTCCGGAGCGCGCTCGGCGGGATCGCCGCGCCGACCTTCGTGCGCTTCGTCGAGAAGCTCGTCGCCAATCGGCGGCAGATGCTCCTCCCGACGATTGCGACGGAGTACCACAACCTGTTGGATGCGGCGGAGGGGCGCGTGCATGCGCGCGTGACCGTCGCCCGTGAGGCCGATGCCGCGATGCGCGAGGCGATCGCCGCCGCGCTGTCCAAGGCGCTGCAGAAGACCGTCGTGCCGCACCTGACCGTCGACCCGCGGATCATCGGGGGCGTGGTGGTGCGGGTCGGCGACACGGTGATGGATGGGTCGGTGCAGCGCCGGTTGAGCCGGCTCCGCGACCAGCTCGTCTCGGCGCGCTGAGCGATGTCGGCCGGCCCGTTCCGGGTCCGGATCGTCCCCAAGCCCTGGGGGCATGAGACGATCTGGGCGCACACCGAGCATTATGTGGGGAAGGTGCTCCACATCAAGGCGGGGCACGCCCTCTCGCTCCAGTATCACAACCAGAAGGACGAAACGATCCACCTCCTGCGCGGCGAGATGATCTACCGCATCAAGGAGGGGGAGCAGCTCGTCGAGAAGACGCTGAAGGCCGGGGAGAGCTATCGCAACACGCCGGGGACCATCCATCAGATGGAGGCCGTCACCGATTGCGATGTGCTCGAGGCCTCGACGCCGCATCTCGATGATGTGGTGCGCTTGACGGACCGCTACGGTCGCGAGGGGACCTCCGCGCCGTGAAGGTGATCATCCCGCTCGCGGGGAAGGGGACGCGGCTGCGGCCGCACACCCACACCGTGCCGAAACCGATGCTCAAGGTGGCCGGGAAGCCGGTGATGGACTACGTGATGGACGACGTGGCCCAGCTGAACGGCGTGACCGAGGTCGTCTACATCACCGGGCATCTCAAGGAGGCGGTGGAGCGCCACGCGCGTGGGGCCTATCCGATCCCTGGGCGCTTCATCGAGCAGCAGGTCCAGGATGGGACGGCGGGAGCGATCGCGCTCGCCAAGGACCGGGTCGATGCGCCGGTGCTCATCATCTTCGTCGACACGATCTTCGATGCCGACCTCTCGGTGATCGAGGGGTGCGAGGACGATGGGATCATCTGGACCAAGGAGGTCGAGGACTACCAGCGCTTCGGCGTGGTGGTCACCGACGCGAACGGCCATATGACGCAGATCGTCGAGAAGCCGTCGACGCCGATCTCCAAGCGCGCGAACATCGGGCTCTATTACATCAAAAATTGGCAGCTCCTCTACGAGGGGATCGCGCACGTGTTGGCGCAGCCCGCGAACAAGGGGGAGTACTACCTCACCGACGCCTTCCAGTACATGATCGAGCGCGGGGCGAAGATCCGTGTGATCGACGTGGAGGGATGGTACGACGCCGGGAAGCTCGACACCCTGCTCGAAACCAATCAGGTGATGCTCCAGAAAGGGCGCGCCGAGCGACCGGCCGACGTACCGGCGGGGGTGACGATCATCGAGCCGGTGCGGATCGAGGCGGGGGCGACGGTGCGCAACGCGACCGTCGGGCCGAACGTGGTGATCCCGGCCGGGAGCACGGTGATCGACTCGACGCTGCGGGACACGATCCTCGGGACCGGGACGACGGTCACCGGGTGTACGCTGCACACCTCGATGATCGGGGAGGCGTGCCATGTCGAGGGGGTTACGGGGGCGGTCGTTCTTGGCGACCATTCGGAGGTTCGCCGCAGTCTCTGAGTCGTAGTTGTGGTCCCCACCCCCCACCCGTGGACCGAACGTGACCGACCAGCTCCATCGCCGTGACCTGCTGAAGCAGGCCCTCGTCACCGGTGCCGGCCTCGCCGCCGCCGGTGCGCTGACCCCTCTCCCCGCCATCGCCGAGACGATCACGGCCGCGACCACCCCGGACGCGGTGCCGGAGCGGCCGGTGGGCGCCAAGACGATGAAGGGGGTCCCCTTCACGCGGCACCCCGTGGTGCGCTTCGCGATCGTCGGGACCGGACTCCGTGGGCGGAGCATGCTCTCCGAGCTACTCGCGATCGATGGGGTGCAGATCGTCGCGGTAGCGGACATTGCGCCCGAGAAGGCGGCGCGCGCGGTGAAGATGTGCACCGATGCGGGGCAGGCGGCACCGGCGGTGTACACGAACGGCGAGCGCGACTTCGAGCGCCTCGTGCAGCGCGACGACATCGATTACGTCTACACGGCCACCCCGTGGGAGTGGCATGTGCCGGTGCTGCTGGCCGCACTGAAGGCCGGCAAGCATTGCGGCGCCGAGTGTCCGGTGGGGACGACGCTCAAGGATCTCTGGGCGCTGGTGGATGCGAGTGAGCAGGCGCAGCGCCACTGCATGCAGTTGGAGAACTGCAACTACGGCTACAACGAGATGCTGGTGAACCGTCTCGTGCACGATGGCGTGCTCGGCGAGGTGCTCTACGGGTCGGCGGCGTACCTGCACGACCTGCGCAAGATCCTCTTCGAGAACCGCGACGAGGGGCTCTGGCGGCGGGCGTGGCACACGCGGATGGATGGGAATCTCTATCCGACGCATGGGCTGGGGCCGGTGGCGTGGTACATGGACCTCCATGCCGGCGATCGGATGACCTATCTGGTCTCGATGAGCACGCCCGAGCGGGGGCTCACACTGCATCGCGAGCAGACCGTGACGGACAAGACCGACCCCAAGTGGCAGGAGCGCTATATCACGGGGGATCTCAATTCCTCGCTGATCATGACCGCGAAGGGGCGGAACATCCTCCTGCAGCATGATGTCTCGAACCCGCGGCCCTACTCCCGCCTCAACGGGGTGCAGGGAACCAAGGGGGTCTTCGAGGATTATCCGGCGCGCATCTACGTGGATGGGCAGGCGGGAGGGGAGCGCTTCGGGTCGATCGATCCCTACAAGAAGACGCACGAACATCCCCTCTGGACGCGCGTCGGTGAGCTCGCGCGCAAGAAGGGCGGCCATGGGGGGATGGACTTCATCATGGCGTATCGGCTGGTGGAGTGCATGCGCGAGGGGCTCGTCCCCGACCTGGATGTCTACGACGCCGCGAGCTGGAGCGCGCCGATGCCGCTGAGCCAGATGTCGGTGGCCAAGGGGAGCGCGCCGATGGCGTTCCCCGATTTCACCCGCGGCCAATGGCAGAGGGCCAGGTAGATGCGTCTCGTCACGCTCGACTGGATCGTCATCGTCGTCTCGCTGCTGATCGCCTTCGTGCCAGCGCTGATGATGGCGCGACGCGCAGGGCAGAACACGGCGGAGTTCTTCACCTCGGGGCGCGCGGCGCCGTGGTGGTTGATCGGGATCTCGATGGTCGCGACGACCTTCTCGACCGATACGCCGAACCTGGTGACCGATCTCGTTCGGCAGGGGGGGGTGGCGGGGAACTGGGCCTGGTGGGCCTTCCTCCTCACGGGGATGGCGACGGTGATGTTCTACGCGCGGATGTGGCGGCGCTCGGGGGTGCTGACCGACCTCGAGTTCTACGAGATCCGCTATTCGGGGCGCGCTGCGAGTCTCGTGCGCGGGTTCCGCGCGGTCTATCTCGGGCTCGTCTTCAATGTGGTGATCATGGCCACGGTGAATCTCGCCGCGGTGAAGATCGCCAGTATGCTCCTCGGGTGGGAGATGGAGCGGACGCTCCTCTGGTGCGCGGGGCTCAACATCGGCTTCGCGGTGATCTCCGGGCTCTGGGGGGTGCTCGTGATCGACCTGATCCAGTTCGGGATCGCGATGACGGGGGCCTTCGCCGCGGCGTGGTTCTCGTTGCAGCAGCCAGAGGTCGGGGGGCTCACGGGGCTCTTCGCCAAGCTTCCGGCCGAGAGCTACGCCTTCCTCCCGGATAGCTCCAACCCCGCGACCTTCCTGACGATCTTCATCCTCCCGCTCACCGTACAGTGGTGGTCGGTCTGGTATCCCGGTGCTGAGCCGGGGGGCGGGAGCTATATCGCCCAGCGGATGCTCGCCTCCAAGAGCGAGAAGGATGCGCTCCTGGGGACGCTCTTCTTCAACGTGGCGCACTACGGGATGCGGACCTGGCCCTGGATCGTGGTCGCGCTCTGTTCGCTCCTCGTCTTCCCGACGCTGCCAGACATCGCACGGGCCTTCCCGAATGTGCCGGCGAACCTCATCGGGCACGACATCGCCTATCCGGCGATGCTGACCTTCCTCCCGGCGGGGTGGCTTGGGCTCATGATCGCCGGGCTCCTCTCGGCGTACATCTCGACGATCGTCACCCATCTTAACTGGGGGACGTCGTATCTGGTGCACGACTTCTACCGGCGCTTCGTGCGGGCGGATGCGACCGAGCGGCACTATGTGATGGTCGGACGACTCGTGACCGCCGGGCTCATGCTCGTCGCCGCCTTCGTGACGCGCTACATCAACACGGCCTCGACCGGCTTCACCCTTCTCCTCTCGATCGGGGCGGGGACGGGGCTCCTCTACCTCCTGCGCTGGTATTGGTGGCGCGTGAACGCCGCGGCGGAGATCGCTGCGATGGTCGCCTCATTCGGCACGGCGATCGGCTTCCATCTCGCCAAGGCGCAGGGCATGGCGATCTCGGGGACGACCTCGCTCCTCGGGACGGTGGCGGTGACGACGATCGTCTGGATCGCGGCGGCCTATCTCGGGCCGCAGACTGATGCGAAGGTGCTGGAATCGTTCTATCGGCTGGTACGGCCCGCGGGTCCCGGATGGACGTCTGTTCGCACGGCGACGGGGCTCCTCCCCTCGAGTGATTCGATCCCGCAGGCGATGCTCGGCTGGATCGCCGGGATCTTCTTGGTATACGGAGCGCTCTTCGGGGTGGGGGCGACCCTCGCGGGGAACACGACCCTCGCTCTGCTCTGGTTGGGGGTCTTCTTGGTGAGTGGGGTGGTGGTCCTCCGGGTCCTCCAGGGGTTCTGGCGCCCGACGCCGGCCCGGTGAGCCACGCGGCGGTGCCTCGATGACGGCGTCGCGCCCGCCCGCCCCCCGCGCGACCACCGCGGTCATCCTCGCGCGTGGGCTCGGGACGCGCATGCGCGCCGAGGACGAGGTGACGCTCACCCCAGCACAGGCGGCCGCAGCCGTGGCAGGAGCGAAGGGGCTGATCCCGATCGCGGGGTACCCACTCCTCGACCATGTGCTGAGTGCCCTCGCCGATGGCGGCATCACCGAGGTGATCTTCGTCGTCGCGCCGGGCGAGTCGGCCATCCGACAGCGCTATACGCACGAGGCGGTCCCCACGCGCGTGGGCGTGCACTTCGCCGAGCAGGTGGAGCCCAAAGGGACTGCCGATGCCCTGCTCGCCGCACGCACCGTGGTCGAGTCGGTCGCCCCGCATGACGCCGAGGGGCGTGCACACTTCCTGATGTGCAACGCGGACAACCTCTATCCGAGCGAGGCGGTGGCGATGCTCGTCGGAGCCGCGGGGCCCGCCCTCATCGCCTTCGACGCCGCGAGCCTCGTCGCGCAGGGGAATATCGAGGAGACACGCGTCACGCAGTTCGCCCTGCTCGACGTCTCACCGGACGGCGTCCTGCGCGAGATCGTCGAGAAGCCCGCGCCGGGACATCCGCTCCGTCGCTCGGCTGCGCGCTGGGTCTCGATGAACCTCTGGCGGTTTTCTTCCGCCATCTTCGATGACTGCGCCGCCGTGCGCCCGTCGCCTCGTGGGGAGCTCGAGCTCACCGATGCCGTGCGGCGCGCGATGCGGCGGGGGATGCGGTTCGCTGCGCCTGGGGTGCGGCGCCCCGTGCTCGATCTTTCGCGACGGAGCGATGTCCCAGCGGTGGAGGCGCACCTCGCGGGCCGCGTCCCGCAGCTCTGATCGCCACGGCCGTCGGCTATCCGTATGCCTGAGTCGCGCACGCTCTTCGTTCCCGGCCGGATCGAACTCTTCGGGAAGCATGTCGATTACGGGGGCGGTCCCTCCCTCACCTGCGCGGTGGGACTGGGGATCCATGCGGAGATCACCCCGCTCGACCGCCCCTTCTTGGAGATCGAGGACGACTCCACGGGGCGCCGCGCTCGGGTGCCGCTCCGCCGCGATGCACGCACGGGGCACGCGCATGGGGGGACCTATATCACTGCCGTGGTGCGGCGGATGACGCGCGACTTCGCCCCGCTCAAGACCGGGGTGCGGATCCGCTCGACGAGCGACCTCCCGCGCTCCTCAGGGCTCTCGAGTTCGAGCGCCTTCATCACGCTCCTCGTGATCGCCCTCGCCGAGGTGAATGGACTGCGCTCGCGGCGTGTCTGGCGCGATTATCTGCGCACCCCACTCCAGCTGGCGGAGTATTGTGGCGCGGTGGAGATGGGTGGGCCCTACGGGCCGTTTCCCGGGGAGGACGGGGTCGGGACACGCGGTGGCGCACAGGATCATGTGGCGATCTGCTGCAATCAATCGGCGCGCGTCAGTGCCTTCCGGTATCTCCCGGCGGAGCCGATCGGCTCGGCGGCCTTCCCGGAACAGTGGACCTTGCTGGTGGGTGTCAGTGGGGTGCGCGCGACCAAGACGGGGGCCGCACAGGACGATTACAATCGGGCGGCCGATCAGCTACGCGGGCTGGTCGCCGAGTGGAATCGGGTGACGGGGCGCACCGATCTCTCGTTGCGGGGCGTCCTCGCCTCGGGCCCCGAGGCGGCGGAGCGCCTCGCGGGGATCGCGCGCGGGCTCGACGATCCGGAGGGCGCGATCGCCCGGATCGCGCAGTTCCGCTCGGAGACCGAGCGCATGGTCCCCGAGGCGCTCGCGGCCTTCGCGGCGGCGGATGCGCGGGCGCTTGGGGCGCTCGCGGTGGCTTCACAGCAGGGGGCCGAGGTGGTGCTCCGGAATCAGATCCCGGAGACGGCCTTCCTCGCGCGTGCGGCGATGGCCGCGGGAGCGCATGCCGCCTCGGCGTTTGGCGCGGGGTTTGGCGGAGCGGTCTGGGCGGTGGCCGATCGTGCGGTGGCGGAGGGGGTGATCGCCCGCTGGCGGGCGTCGTACGCGGCTGCCTTCCCGCAGCTGGCCGCGCGCGCGCAGTGGGAGACGATGCGGCCCGTGGCGGGGATCCAGTGGCCGTGACCGCCACCACGAACCGCGCCACCGACCCCACCACCTACGGGGCAGGGAACGGTCGCGCGCTCGGGCGCAACATCACGGTGCTCGCCGCCGCGAGCTTCTTCACCGATGTCGCGAGCGAGATGATCTATCCCCTCCTCCCCATCTTCCTGAGTACGGTCGTGGGGACCTCGGTGGCGGCCCTCGGCATGATCGAGGGGATGGCGGAGAGTGTCTCGGCGCTGTTGCGCATCCCGGCGGGGTGGTGGTCGGATCGGATCCAGCGGCGGAAGCCGTTCGTGGTGCTCGGGTATGCGATCGCGGCGCTCGCGCGTCCATTGATCGGGCTCGCGCAGAGCTCGGGGCAGGTGGCGGTGATCCGTCTGACTGATCGGTTCGGGAAGGGGATCCGGACCGCGCCGCGCGATGCGCTGATCGCGGATTCGGTCGCGCCCTCGCAGCGGGGGCTCGCGTATGGCATCCACCGCGCAGCCGATAGTCTGGGGGCGGTGGTCGGCCCGCTGATCGCCTGGATCGTGCTCGCGGCAGGGTGGGTCGAGCTGCGGACACTCTTCCTCTACGCGGTGATCCCGGGAGCGATCTCGGTGGTGCTCGTACTCGGGTACGTCCGCGAGCGCGCGCCCGCCCCCGCGGTGAGTGCCGGCCCCGGGCCCGCTGAGGCACCGGCGCGGCGGCAGCCCGCACCCCTCGTCTCGCTCGGCACCCCATTCTGGCGGTTCCTGATCGCGGTCTTCGTCTTCACCCTCGGGGCCTCGACCGATGCCTTCCTGCTCCTGCGCGCCTCACAGCTCGGGATCCCGACGGCGATGGTGCCGATCCTCTGGGCGGTGCTCCATGTGGTGAAGTCGTCGTCGACGGCGATCGGCGGGGCACTCTCGGATCGGATGGGGCGTCGGCCCTTGATCCTCATGGGGTGGGCCGTCTACGCCCTCACCTATCTCGGCTTCGCGATGGCGACCGAGGCCTGGCAGGCGTGGGCGCTCTTCCTGGTGTATGGGCTCTACTTCGGGCTCACCGAGGGGACGGAGCGGGCGATGGTGGCCGATCTCGTGCCCGCCTCGGTGAATGGGACCGCGTTCGGGTGGTACAATGCCGCGGTCGGACTCGGGGCGCTCCCGGCCTCCGCCCTCTTCGGCGTGGTCTGGCAGGGCTATGGCGCGCCCGCCGCCTTCGTGATGGGGGCGGGCTTCGCCACGCTCGCCGCCCTCGTACTCCTCTTCGCCGTCCCGCCGCTCAACAGCAGCGCGAGCCCGGCCGCTCGTACCGCGCGCTGAGTCGTTCGGCGACGAAGGTCGCCT
>JBMTXT010000080.1:0-8685 GCA_049453775.1 Gemmatimonadaceae bacterium
CCCCCCCCCCCCCCCGGGTCCTGCGAGATGGATCAGTTGCGGTAGTACGTGGTCCAGCCGGCGTACCACGGCGCCGCCGCATCGGGCGCGATCGCCCCGAGGAAGGTGGTGCCGGCGAGCGAGCCGCCGAAGAAGCTCCCCACGCGCGTCCCGGTCTTCCCGGGGAGCGTGGTCCCGGTGCCGCCGGTCCGGAGCGCCGACCCGGTGGCCGGCCGCCAGTCGAGCGCGGCGCCGTTCGCGATCGCCACCGACGAGTCGGGGATGCTCGTGAAGAGCAGGTGCGCGGCGGCCGTGGCGGTTGTCACGTTCGCGCCGGTGAACTTGTCCTCGGTCCCAAAGCGGTTCGTCGCCCCCGCCACATCGAAGGCCCGGCCGTTGTTCGCGAGGAGCGTGTTGAAGACATCAAGGGAGTCCGCGGCGAGGCGCGCGAAGGTCGCCGTGGAGTCGAACATCGAGAGCCCCGACTCCGGCCAGCGGGCGACGACGCCGTTCATCCAGGTCCCGCCGGTCCCGCGACGGAGGAGCATCCCCACGCCACCGTCGCCGCCCGAGCGGACGGGGAGCACCCCCTTGCCCGGGCCAAGGATCGTGAAGTTCGCGACGACCGGCATGGTGTAGGGCTCAGAGCTGAAGCCTAGGGCGCACGTCCCGGAGGCCGAGCCGCAGCCGTCGATCTCGAAGCCGTTCTGCTCGGCGGAGAGGGCGCCCGGGTTGCCAGCGCGCGGCGTAACGCGCGGGCCGGTCTGCAGCGCGATCAGGTACTGGAGGCGACCGCGATACCCTTCGGCCATGTCGAAGTGGTCGTCGCCCGCCTCGTACGAGACGAGGTAACGCCCGTCGACCGTGCCGCCGAACCACTCGAACATGTCATCGAGGCCGCGGATCGCCTGGTTGTACTCGAAGCGGGTGTTGCTGCCCACGGCGTACATCGAGTAGGAGTTGAGCTCCACGTTGAGGATCGCGGCGGCGCCGGCGAACTCCACGCGGGTGTAGACGATCTCGCCCGAGTTGTCGTTGTCGAGATTGCCACCGTTCCAGCTCACGGTGTCGGCGGGGGCCGGTCCCTCGACCACGGTGCGGCCGGTGCGGTTGGATCGAGCGTTGCCCACGAGGATCAGGCCGCCCCAGTCCCCTGGGGCGCGCGAGCCCGCCGCGGCTGACGAAGTGAAGACGATCGGCTGGGAGGCGGTGCCGACGGCGTTGAGGCGCGAGCCACGGAGCACCATCAGGGCGGTCACCGGCGGCGCCTGGCCTGCGGTAATCGTCCCGCCGATGATCTTGGTTCCGGCCTGGATGGTGAGCGTCGCCCCGTTCGCGACCGAGATCACCTTGGTCAGCTGGTACACGTTGGCGTTCGTCCACGTGGTGTTGGAGGTGATGTCGGCGGTCACCTGGACCACCGGACGGTCACCGGTCAGCGCCGTCGCCTCGGTGCTGTAGGGCCCCTGCTCGGTCCCGCGGATGGCGCGGACCCGGAAACGGTACGAGGTCTCGGCGACGAGGGAGGTATCGGTATAGGTCGCCGCCGTCACGGTCGCGACGGTCGAGAAGCTGCCGGCGCCCGTGGCGCGGTCGATCTCGTAGGTCTCCGCGCCAGCCACCGCGGCCCAGGAGAGCTGGACGCTGCGAGGGCCCTGCGTGGTCGCGGTGATGGTCGCCGGGGCGGCGAGGGGATCGGGGGCGGTGACGCCGTCCGAGCACGCGCCCGCGAGGGCGAGCAGCGCCGGCGCGAGGACGCGCATGGAGGAGAGGACACGAAGCAGACGCATGACGATGGCTCCCAGACAGGAAGGGGCCCGAGTGGATCTCGGACCCCTTCATCTTCATCGCCTACTGTCATCCTTTGGCGACGCTTCCGTCACGAAGCGGTCACAGCGCGGCGCGACCGTCTCACCGCCACCGCATCCCGACCGTGATCCCGCGCCCGGTGCGATACCCCTCGCGCACCACCGGCCCCTGCGTCAGACGGAAGGGCGCGTCGAGGAGATTCCGTGCATCGAGGGAGATCTCCGCGCGGGCCGAGATCGGGAGCCGGACCGAGAGGTCGATCAGGTGGCGCGTCGCCTCGAGTACGTCGGGGTACGGCACCGTGCCGGCGCTGAAGATCCGCGGTCCCACCGCGGAGTAGAGCAGGGTGGCCGAGCCGCCACGGTCCCCCGACCGGGTCAGCCCAATGTTGGCGACCCACGGGGCCTGTCCCATCATCGGACGGTCCGCGTTGGTATTCGCTGAGGCATCCTCGCCGAGGACGATCTGGCTCTCCATCAGCGTGACGTTGCTGAAGAGGGCATACCGCTCCAGCGCGCCGACCCATCCCCCAAGATTCTTCCGCGCCTCGAGCTCCACCCCAAGGTTGCGCGCCTCCTTCGCGTTGAAGAACGAGACGAAGGGCTGACCGCCGGTGGAGATATCGATCCGCTCGATCGGACGGTCGAAGCGCTTGGCGAAGATGCCGACGCTCATCACCTCGCCGGGGGCGGGGAAGAGTTCCCACTTGAGGTCGGCGTTCTGGATCAGGGTCCGCACCAGGTCACCATTCCCTCGAGTGATCTGCCCGCCCACGACCTCGAGATACTGGACGGGGGAGAGCTCGCGATACTCCGGGCGCGCCAGCGTCTGTGAGGCTGAGGCGCGGAGCTGCGCCCGGTCGGAGAGGCGGACGTTGAGGATGAGGGCGGGGAGGATATCGGTGTTGTTCAGGCGCGAGACGAAGCGCCCCCCGTTGGCGAGGGCGGTGTTCACCTCGATGTCGGCCTGTTCAACCCGCGCGCCACCGATGAATCGGAATCGCCCGGCGAAGGGGAGCTCGGTCATGAGATAGCCCGCACTCAGCCGCTCCCCGGCCTCATACTCCCCATCCGCCGCGACGTTGTAGATGGAGAAGACGTCGGCATCCCCCGTGGAGAAGCGCCCATCGAAGAGCTCCTCGGCGCGGCGGGCCCGATCGGCGTCGGGGACACGGGAGGAGAGGATGCTGAACTGCCGATTGAAGGCATCGCGGGTGGTCTCACGGTAGAGGCCACCGACCTTGATCGACGGCGCCTCGGCCCCCTCGCCGATCGTCCACTTATAGTTGAGCGCCGACGACCAGTTGGACTCGCGCAGGTCGCTGAAGGTGCGCCGGGCGACGTCCGGGTTCCCGTCGGACCAGGCGTAGGGCCCATCCGGGGTGAACTGCGCATACACGAGGTCGGAGCGATCGGGCTCTTGGCGGCGCACCGCCGCCGACGCGAGGCTCCAAGTGATCTGGTGCTGCGCATTGAAGGTGTGATCACCCGTCAGCTGCGAGCTGCGGACCGCTCGCTCCACGTAGCGGAGCGTCATCCGCTCGATGCTCCCGCCGGAGAAGGCGAAGGCTGGCCCGACCGACTGTCGCGCCTCGTTGTCGGCGGAGCGGGTGTAGCTGTTGTTGAGCCGGATGAGGGTGTGCTTCCCGAGCATCGTGCTGGTATTGAACAGGGCCCCAAGCGTGCTGCTGCGCGTCGCCGCCTGCCCCGACCATGACTCGAGGACCACCGGTCGGCCCCCTTCCTGGATCGGGTTCGCCTGCGTGTACTCGCTCTGGACATCCTGCGTGTTGGCGTAGGTCAGGGAGGCGAGGTAGCCGAGGTCGAGGCCCAAGATCGGATCCTGGCCGCCGACGGAGAGGCCGAAGGCGCCGTTCGGCAGCCCGTTCCGATTCTCCGGCGTCCAGACGTTCCGCAGCGAGTTCACCGCCGCGTTCACCTGTTGCCGAGTGGTGAGCTGGCCGACCGCCGCCGCGGAGCGGAGGGCGGCCGGGAGGGAGCGGCTGGCGGCACCGTTGCCGATCCACTCCCCGCTGGTCGATGGGGCTGAGACGATCGACTGACCGGTGGCCCGATCGTTCCCCCCGAGCGAGGCGGAGAAGGTCACCGTGCGCCGCGACGGATACTCCTTGGTCCGGATGTCCACCGAGGCACCGGAGAAGTCCCCGGAGAGGTCCGGCGTGAACGACTTGCTCACGTCGATCGACTGGAGGAGCGAAGAGGGGAAGAGGTCGAGCGGGACGTAGCGCTTCTCCGGCTCGGGGCTCGGGAGCCGCGCGCCATTCATGCTCGTGACGGTGTAGCGCTCACCCAATCCTCGGACAAAGACGCTCCGGCCATCCTGGACCGTGACCCCGCTGACCCGTTGGATCGCCTTCGCTGCGTCACCGTCAGGGCTCTTGGCGATCTGCTCGGCGGTCACCGCGTTGACGATCCCGGTCGCGGTGCGCTGCTGGTCGAGCGCCTCATTCACCGAGCCGCGCTCGACCGCCGCCGTCACCACACTCGCGGTCAGCTGAACCGTGGCCTGGGCAAGGGAAACATCCTGCTGGAGGGTCTGTCCGGCCACGACGACGAGCCCGGTCACCGTCTTCGGGGCATACCCGATGCGACGCACGAGGATCGAGACCGTCCCTGGCGCCACGCCGACGAGGGTGTAGCGGCCGTCGACACCGGAGAGGGTGCCTTGGGTCGTCCCGACGAGTTGGATCCCGGCGTCGGTGATGGCCGCGCCATTGGCGGCGTCGAGGATCCGACCCACGATGCGGCCGGTGGTCGCCGCTTGCGCGGGAAGGATGGTGTTCCCACCGAGGAGCGTGAGGCAGAGGAGCAGGACACGGCGCATGGGCGTCTCGTGGAGAGGTTCGAAGCGTGAGGGTCGGCAGCGTTCTCCGACCCCTCGAACCTCATCTGGACCGGTACCGGACCGACGACGGTTCGGTCACGGATCTGTAACGGCCCGTCGCATGATCGTGACGGACCGGTCCCGTGCGGCGTCTACGCCGTCGCGTCCGGGAAGAGCGCCGTGATCGTCGTCCCGACTCCGACCGTGCTCTCGGCGCGGACCCGCCCTCCGTGCGCCTCCACGAGATGCTTCACGATGGCGAGGCCGAGCCCCGTCCCCCCCTCCTCACGCGAGCGCCCCGGGTCCACCCGGTAGAAGCGCTCGAAGATCCGCGGGAGATGCTCGGCCGGGATCCCGGTGCCCGTATCGCGGACCCCGACCTCCACGCCGCGGCGGTGCCGACGGGAGAAGAGCACCACCTCGCCCGCACTCGTATGGCGGACCGCGTTGTCGACGAGATTCCCGAGGACCTGGCGCAGGGCGGTGGGGTCGGCGTGCACCTCTCGGGCCTCCTCCGCGATCTCCGAGGTCAACCGGAGCCCCTTCGCCTCGGCGGCCTCCTTGGCTGAGCCGAAGACCTCGGCTGTCACCTCATGGACGCGGATCGCCTTGGGGTTGGGGACCCATCCTCCCGATTCGATGCGCGAAAGGTCGAGGAGATCATCGACGATGCGCTGCATCCGCTGCGTGTTGTTCAGGATGCGGGCCACGAACTGCTGGCGCATCTCGCGAGGCACATCCTCGCCCGCGAGGGTCTCGGCGAAGCCGCCGACGATCGTGAGGGGGGTGCGCAGTTCATGGGAGACGTTCGCGACGAAGTCCCGGCGCACCGCCTCCAAGCGTCGCACGCGCGTGAGATCGAAGAGGGCGAGCACGGCGCCCCCCTCGGCGAGGGGACGGGCGGTGATGTTGAGCGTACGCCCGCTGATGACGACCTCGGTCCCCTCGGTGGTCTCCCCCTCGAAGGCGGCACCGAGGGCGTCGCGCAGCGTGACATCTCGCGGCAGGAGATCGACGGGACAGGGAAGTGGGGCGGTGACGCCGAGGAGCCGACGCCCGGTCTCGTTGATGCGTACGATCTGCTGGCGGGTGTCGACCGCGATCACCCCTTCATTGAGCGACTCCGCCAGCTGGGAGAGGAGTTGCTCATCGGCCTCGAGGGCGCGGAGTCGTGCCGAGAGCTGTTCGGCGAGCGAGCGGAGGGCGCGGGCGAGCTCCCCGACCTCGCCGGGCGCCTCGAGGGTGGGGCGTCGGGCCAGGTCGCCGTCGGCGATCGCCTGCGCCACGTCGCGGAGCTCCTCGACCGGTCGCGAGACGGAGCGCGAGAAGAGCCAGGCGATGGCGAGGGCGCCGAGGAGCGCGAGCAGCGCGGCGCGCAGGATGTCGGCCCGGGCCGAGCTGACGACTGCGTCGAGGCTGCGCGTGGGGAGGGAGATCCGTGCCACCCCATGGCCAGGTACCGCGACGGCGACGTAGAGCTCGACGTCGCCGGTCGAGGGGGAGGGACGGCGGGCGATCCCCGTCTCCCCGCGCCGTGCGGCGGCGACCTCCGGTCGCTCGGCATGGTTCTGCAGATTGCGGAGCGAGTCCCCGTCGAATTCCGAATCGCCGATGACGACGCCGTCCTCGCGGACGAGGGTGACGCGCCGTCCGAGGGCGTGTCCCGAGCGATCGGCGAGAGAGTCCGGATGGGCGGGGTCCCGGCTCCAGAGATCCCCGACGAGGCGTGCCTCGCGGGCGAGGAAGGTCGTGGCGTCATCGCGCAGCCGCGCGCTGATCTGCCGGTCGACGACGGTGAGGATCAGGGCGACGAGGAACCCGACGATGAGGAGCGCGCCGAGGAGGAGCCGCTGCGTCAGCCGCACGGCGGGCTCAGTCCGCTCGGTCGGTGTCGGCGCGGAGCCGATAGCCGAAGCCGCGGACCGTCTCGATCAGGTCCCCGGCCGGATGGAGCTTGGTGCGGAGGCGCTGCACATGCATGTCCACCGTCCGCGTCTGGATATCGGGCGCGGCCTCCCAGACGGTCTCCAGCAGCAGGCCCCGCGCTTGCACGCGCCCACGTCGCTCGGCGAGGGTGAGCAGGAGTTTGAACTCGGTCGGGGTGAGCTCCACCTCGTGGCCCTCGACGAGCACACGGTGGGCAGACCGATCGATCACGATCGGCCCGATCCGCAGTAGATCGCCGCCCGCCGCATTCGCACTCACGCGCCGGAGGATCGCGCCGACGCGCAAGACGAGCTCCTGCGGACTGAAGGGCTTCGTGAGGTAATCGTCGGCACCGAGTTCGAGGCCGCGGATGCGATCCGGCTCGTCTTTGCGGGCGGTCAGCATCAGCACGGCGATTGAGGCCGTGTCGGGATCGGCCCGCAACTGGTCGAGTACATCGAACCCCGACATCCCCGGCAACATGAGATCGAGGACGATCAGTGCGGGGCGCTCACGTTTGGCGAGGGCGAGCGCGTCCGATCCGGAGGTCGCGGAGCTGACCTTGTACTTGGCCTTGGCCAGATGATAGACGACGAGGGCGACGATGTCAGGCTCGTCGTCGACGACGAGGATGCGCTCCCCGTCGGTCGAGGGCGGCATCATCCGGCGCGGCCGCTGAGGCGGCGACTGAGGGAGGCCAGGAGGAGATCGATCGCGACCACGTTCTGCCCGCCGCGCGGGATCACCAAGTCGGCGTACCGCTTGCTCGGCTCGACGAACTGGAAGTGCATCGGTTGCACGGTGTTCAGATACTGATCGAGGATCTCCTCGAGGGGGCGCCCGCGCACCGCCATGTCCCGACGGATCCGTCGGACGAGGCGGATGTCCGAGTCGGTGTCGACGAAGACCTTCACGTCGCAGGCCTCGCGCACCCGCTCATCGACGAGGAGGAGGATCCCGTCGATCACGATGGCATCGCAGGGCTCGATGCGGACCGTCTCCGGGGCCCGGAGGTGCGAGACGAAGTCGTAGACCGGTTTCTCGATCGCCTCGCCCCGCCCGAGGGCCTGGAGGTGGGCGGCGAGGAGGTCGAGGTCGAAGGCGTCGGGGTGATCCCAGTTGACGCGGCGGCGCTCCTCGAGCGTCAGGTTCCGATGGTCGCGGTAATAGGCGTCCATGTCGAGGAAGGCGACGCGGGCCCCCGGGAGGGAGTCGGCGATGCGCTTCGCGACGGTGGACTTGCCTGACCCGCTGCCGCCGGCGATCCCGATGATGAGGGGCTTCATCCCTGAAACTTCTCGCCCCCGGTCTGGGGGGGCAATGTCGGACCCTCCCTGATACCAATCCGTGACGAGTAGCTTTCGACATGCATCCATACCCTCGAGGCCTCGCCCTCGCGGCGAGCGTCCTGGTTCTCTGTGGCGCGCGCCCCCTCGCGGGGCAGGCGCGGGTCGACCTGACCCTCGCGGCCACCACCGATGTCCACGGGCGGCTTCGGGCCTGGGACTACTATGCCGACCGCCCTGACCCGGCCCGCGGGCTGGCCCGGGCAGCGACGATCGTCGATTCCCTGCGCCGCGCCACCCCCGGCCGGGTGATCCTCGTCGATGCCGGGGACCTCCTGCAGGGCAATCCGATGACCTATGTGGCGGCCCGGATCGACTCGGGGCGCCCGAACCCGGTGGTCGCCGCGATGAACGTGATGCGGTACGACGCGGCCGCCGTCGGGAACCACGAGTTCAACTACGGGCTCCCGATCTTCGATCGCGCTCGCGCCGAGGCGACCTTCCCCTTCCTCGCAGCCAACACGAAGCGGTTGGATGGCGGGCGGGCGTTCCCCGCGCGGACGATGGTCACACGGGCCGGGGTCCAGGTCGCGATCATCGGGGTCACCACCCCGGGGTCGATGGTCTGGGACCGCGATCACCTCCGGAATCGATTGGAGGTCACCGACATCGTCGCCGCGCTTCCGGCCGAGGTGGCGGCGGCCCGCCGCGAGGGGGCCGATCTCGTCGGCGTGGTCGCCCACGCCGGCCGCGACGGGGAGTCGTCGTATGACACGGCGAGGACCACGCTCGGGGCTGAGAACCCGATGGCCCGCGTCGCTCGCGAGGTCGCGGGGATCGA
>JBMTXT010000081.1:0-8636 GCA_049453775.1 Gemmatimonadaceae bacterium
GACCGCCGGTACCGGCGGCTCCGGGTGCACCTCGTTCCGGCGGGAGAAGTTCGCGCCGATGGGGGGCCCCGATGGCGGCGATGGGGGGAAGGGCGGGGATGTCCGCATCCGCGGCGATGCCAACCTCTCGACCCTCCTCGACTTCACCTACCGCGACGCCTGGGAGGCGGAGCGTGGCGAACATGGGATGGGGTCGAACAAGACGGGACGCTCTGGTGAGGATGTGGTCCTCCCGGTCCCCCCCGGCACCGTGATTCGCGACAAGGAGACGGGGGAGCGCGTCGGGGAGATCCTCGAGCATGGCGATGAGCTGGTCGTCGCCAAGGGGGGGCGCGGGGGGAAGGGGAATGCCTTCTTCGTCACCGCGACCCATCAGGCGCCGCGAGAGTGGCAGCCGGGCGAGGAAGGGGAGCTCCGGACCCTCGAGCTCGAGCTCAAGCTGATCGCCGATGTCGGACTCGTCGGACAGCCCAATGCGGGGAAATCGACGCTTCTCTCGGTCATCTCGGCCGCGCGCCCGAAGATCGCCGACTATCCCTTCACGACCCTCAAGCCGAACCTCGGCGTCGTCCAGCTC
Organism: Gemmatimonadaceae bacterium; assembly: GCA_049453775.1. Classification (GTDB taxonomy): domain Bacteria; phylum Gemmatimonadota; class Gemmatimonadetes; order Gemmatimonadales; family Gemmatimonadaceae; genus Pseudogemmatithrix. The sequence continues at coordinate 578 of JBMTXT010000081.1, forward strand.
AGCGATTCGCGCACCTTCGTCGTGGCCGACATCCCGGGGATCATCGAAGGTGCCCATGAGGGGAAGGGGCTGGGGCTCCAGTTCCTCCGGCATATCGAGCGGACCCGGATCCTGGCGTTCCTGATCCCGATCGATGCGATGGACTGGCAGGCGGAGTACGACCAGCTGCGGCGCGAGGTGGAGCAGTACTCCCCCGAGCTGGCAGCCAAGCCCCACTGCGTCTTCTTCTCGAAATGCGACCTGATGGGGGAGCTCTATGTCCCCGCCATCGAGGCCCCGGCGGCCTTCGGGATGTGGGCGATCTCGGCCCCGGGTCGCCTGGGGCTCGATGAGCTCAAGGCGGCCTGGTGGAGCAAGCTCCTCGAACTCCGGAAGTCAGGGGCGGCGTGACGCCCCCCGCTGAGGCCAGCTCCGGTCAGCCGATCTGGGTCGGCGCGGAGGGCCTCCCTGGCTCTATACGCGATCTTTCGAACCCGCCGGCGGGATTGTGGTGTGTCGGGGACCCCAGCCTCCTGGAGGGGGCTCCCGACCGTCTGGTGGCCATCGTGGGGACCCGAGAGCCCACCCCCTACGGCCTCCGGATGGCCAGCCGGTTGGCGGCAGCCTGCGCCAGGGCGGGGTTGGTGGTGGTCAGCGGGATGGCCCGAGGGGTCGATGTCGCGGCCCATCGGGCGGCGCTGGAAGCTGGGGGGCAGACCATCGGGGTGCAGGGGACCGGGGTCGATGTCCCCTACCCGGTCGCCCATCGGAGCTTCCTGGCCGAGATGGGGAGGCGGGCCCTGGTGGTCTCGGAGGTAGAGCCGGGGACCCGGGCATTCCCCGGATGCTTCCCCCGCCGAAACCGGATTATCGCGGCGCTCTGCCGGGTGACCCTCGTGGTGGAGGCGGGGTTCAAGTCGGGGGCGGTCAATACGGCGACCCAGGCGCTGGAGCTCGGCCGGGTGGTGGCAGGGGTCCCGGGACGGATCGATGACCCGACCGCGGCAGGGGTCAACCTCCTGATTCGGGATGGTGCCCAGGTGATCTCCGATGTGGAAGATCTGTTGGGTTTGTACGGATTATCCACAATCAGGGAGCCGTCAGCGTTGCGTGACGGGTGGGGTGGGGGTGGGGATTATCCCGGTCTGGCGGAGCCGATCGAGGGTGGATTTGCCGCGTTGAACACCGCGGCCTGGCGGTCGCTGATGCGGGAGCTTGGAAAGTAATAAAACGCTTGAGGTTAAACGCTCAAAACGAAGAAATACAACAGTTTGTGAAAATACTTTAAGTCATTCTCATGCCGGTTGTCTACCCCCATATCTACGTCCATGTGCCCTTCTGTGGCCGCCGATGTTCCTACTGCGACTTTGCGATCGCGGTTCGGAAGACGGTCCCCGTCGATCGCTATGTGGATAACGTCATCCGGGAGCTCAGGGAACGGCAGGTCGAGATTTCCACAAAACCCCGGAGCATCTATTTCGGTGGGGGCACCCCATCGAAGTTGGGTGGCGCCGGCATCGAGGCCGTTCTCCACGGAATCCGCGAATCCTCCGTTGTGGAAAACTTTTCCACAGCAGCGATGGAGATCACCGTCGAAGCGAACCCCGAGGACATCTCCGTCGACGTGGTGCGAGCGTGGCGCGCGGCTGGGGTGAACCGGATCTCCCTTGGGGTCCAATCCTTCGATCCCGGGGTCCTCTCCTGGATGCACCGGGGTCACTCCGCAGCGGGGGCCGAGGCGGCGGTCCGGGCGATCCGGGCCGGAGGGATCGATGAGGTCTCCCTCGACCTGATCTTCGCGATCCCCGACCAGGTCGGGGTGAACCGATTCGCCTCTGACATCGATCGGGCGCTGGCGCTGGAGCCGACCCACCTCTCGGTCTACGGCCTGACCGTCGAGCCGCGGACCCCCCTGGGGCGCTGGACCGCCCGGGGGACGGTGGAGGAGGCGCCGGAGGAGCGGTACGCCGCGGAGTTCCTCCTGGCGCATGACCGGCTCTCCGACGCGGGATTCGAGCACTACGAGGTCTCGAGCTATGCGCGTCCCGGGCACCGGGCGGTCCACAACGCGGCCTATTGGTCGGGGGCCCCCTACCTTGGGCTCGGCCCCTCCGCCCATGGGTTCGATGGCCGGACCCGGCGCTGGAACACGCCGGCCTACACCGCCTGGTGCACCCAGGTCGAACAGGGGGTGGATCCGGTCGCGGGTGAGGAGGAGATCGGCCCGGAGGAGCGGCTGGCGGAAGAGGTCTATCTCGGACTCCGCACGATCGATGGCCTGGTGCTCCGCCCGGAGGATCAGGCGACCATCGCACCGTGGATCGACGCGGGATGGGGACGCCTCACCGGCGACCGACTCGTACTGACCCCCGATGGATGGCTCCGTATCGACGCTCTCGCCGCCGCCTTGACTTCGGTTCGAAGTCGTTCGTAATCTGCGACTTATGGCGTGGCATGAGCTGTCGGAGCGCGAGCGTCGGGTACTCGAGTGCGTGGTCCGCTCCTATGTGGAGACCGCGGAGCCTGCGGGGTCCCGGACGATCTCCCGCCGATTCGGGCTCGGGGTCTCACCGGCCACGATCCGGAACACCATGGCCGATCTCGAGGAGAAGGGGTTCCTCTTCCACCCCCACACCTCCGCGGGTCGGATCCCGACGGACAAAGCCTATCGGACCTATGTCGACTCCCTGATGCGGCTCGAGCCACTCCCGAGCGCGGAGTTGGATCGCCTGGCCGAGGACATCGGGACGGGGAGTTCGGCGATCGAGACGATCCTCCGACGCGCCGCGCAGTCACTCGGCGTGTTGACGCAGGAGCTTGGGCTCGCCCTCGGCCCTCGTCTCGACCAGACGGTCCTGCAGCGGCTCGAGTTGGTGCGGCTGACCACGGAGAAGTTGATCCTCGTCCTCACGCTGCGCGGGGGGACGGTGCGCACGATCTTCGTCGAGATGCGGGGTGAGATCGCCGACGAGGCGATCGCCGAGGTCCAGCGGGTGCTCAACGAGCGGTTGGCGGGGCTCTCGCTCGCGGAGATCCGTGGGACCCTCGGCACGCGTCTACGCGATGCGTCACCCAACGCGACGGGGTTGGCCGGGGCGGGGGAGCTGCTCAACATCTTCGTGCAGGAAGGGGATCAGCTCTTCGATGTCGGCACCGTGACCGATGAGGAGACGGTCGTGCTCGGCCAGCCGTCGGTGCTCGCGGATCAGCCCGAGTTCGCCACGGGGGAGTCGATGAAGCGGCTGCTCACGCTCACCGAGACGCGCTCCCAGTTGGCGACGGTCTTGCGCTCACGCGCTGAACACCCCGGGGTCTCGATCACCATCGGCGGGGAGCATGGGACCGCGCTCCTCGGCGGACTCACGTTGGTCACCGCTGAGTACAAGGCGGGGAGCCTCACGGGGGTGATCGGGGTGATCGGTCCCACGCGGATGCCCTATGAGAAGGTCATCGCCTTGGTCACGCACACCTCATCGCTCGTGACCGATCTGCTGGCGTAGGCGGCGTGCTGATCTACGTACACAAACTCCTGCCGCTCCTCGTCTCGCCACTCGTCGTGGTGATGACGCTCGTCGGGTGGGGGACCTTCACCCGCCGTCGGTGGCCGGTGGCCCTTGGCGTGGGGCTCCTCTTCGCCGCGAGCACGCCGCTCGTATCGGATCGATTGGTCGAGTGGTCGGAGGAGGGGATGTCGCGCGGGCGTGCGGACGGGGCGCCGCTCGCGGATGCGGTCGTCGTCCTTGGTGGGATGACCGCCGCGTCGCCGTCCCCGCGCGGGCGCACCGTCGAGTGGGGGGACGGCGTCGACCGTTTTCTGGGTGGCCTAGCGCTGCTGCGGGCCGAGCGGGCGCCACGTCTGATCTTCACGCGCGGTCAGGTGCCATGGATGCGGGCGATGCGGCCCGAGGGGGAGTTCCTCTCGGAACAGGCCCGAGCCTTCGGCATCCCAGGATCACGGTTGGCCCTGACGCGTGTCGCGGCGAACACGGCCGAGGAGGCCGCGGCCGTTCGCGCCCTCGTCGACTCCCTCGGGATCGGGAGGCGCATCCTCCTGGTGACCTCGGCGTACCACATGTCCCGCGCGGCGCACCTCTTCTCGCACCAGGGCTTCACCGTGACCCCCTTCCCGGTGGATTTCCGGCAGCGCATGCGTGCGCGGACCCCGATGGATTTCCTCCCCGATGCGGAGGCGCTGGCGAACACCGATCGTGTCCTCCGGGAAGGCCTCGGCCGGGGGTACTACCGGCTGCGCGCTGCCATCGGCGTCGCCGGCTGAGCCGCCCGCCGCGCGGCGGGTCGCAGCCCTGCGCCCGCGGTTCGCGTGGCACCCGAATTGCGCCTAGGTAGGTATCTTCCCTTCGTGGCCCGCCGGTGTGGCAGGGCTGCGGTGCCACCCTGGCTTCTCCCGCTCCGATATGGCTGACCTCTATACGACCCTCGGTGTCGACAAGACGGCGAATGATGACGACATCAAGAAGGCCTACCGCAAGCTTGCGATGCAGTACCACCCCGACCGCAACGGGGGGTCGAAAGAGGCGGAGGAGAAGTTCAAAGAGGTCACCGAGGCGTATGACGTGCTTCGGGACCCGCAGAAGCGTGCGGCCTACGACCGATACGGCGAGGCGGGACTCCGCGCTGGCGGTGGGGGAGGCTATCAGCATGTCGACCTCTCCGACGCGCTCAACATCTTCATGCGTGACTTCGGGCTCGGCGACCTCTTCGGTGGTGGCGGCGGCCGGCAGTCCAACGGGCCGCGCGCTGGCGCGGACATCAAGCTCGACCTGCAGCTCACGATGCTCGAGGTCGCGACGGGCGTCACCAAGACGGTGAAGCTCAAGCTCCTCGACCCCTGCACGCGGTGCGATGGGGAAGGGGCAGAGCCGGGGACGAAGGCGCAGCGCTGCACCACCTGTGCGGGGCAGGGCGAGGTGCGCCGCGCGCAGCAGAGCTTCTTCGGACAGTTCGTGAGTGTCGCGCCCTGTCCGACCTGCCGGGGCGAAGGGACGACGATCGCCTCACCCTGCACGGAGTGCCGCGGCGATGGACGGACGCGCGCCGATCACACGCTCGACATCAAGGTGCCGGCCGGGGTCGCGACGGGGCAGTACATGCAGCTGCGCGGGGTGGGGAATGCGGGGACACGCGGCGGACCGCGCGGGGATGTCATCGTCGTCTTCGACGTGGTGGAGGACGAGCGGTTCGAGCGCGATGGAGAGGACCTCTATTGCGAGGTCCTCGTGAGCTATCCGCAGGTGGCGCTCGGCGCCGACGTCGAGGTCCCCGGCGTGACGGGGGTGCTCCGCCTGGAGATCCCGAGTGGGACGCAGAGCGGCCATGTCTTCACGCTGCGCGGGAAGGGGCTTCCGCGAGTGAATGCGAGTGGGACCGGGGACCTTCATGTGCGCGTCCAGGTCTGGACGCCGGCGACCCTGTCGCGCGAGGCCCGTGCCCTGGTGGAGCAGCTCGGGGAGTTGCAGGAGCAGCCGCCCGAGAAGCGCGAGAAGGGGTTCTGGGCCAAGATGAAGGAAGCGATCACCGGATGAGCGCGTCGCCACTCCCCGCGGGGCGACGCGTCGCGATCGTGCACGAGTGGCTGATCGGTCATGCGGGGTCGGAGCGGGTGGTCGACGAGTTGCTCGCGATCTTTCCCGCCGCGGACCTCTTCGCGCTGGTCTGTGCGATGCCGGGGGAGGCGCCTGGGCGGTATCGTGGTCGGCCGGTGCGCACCTCATTCCTTCAGCGGTGGACGGGCGGTCGCGAGGGCTTCCGCCGCTGGCTCCCGATCTTCCCTGAGGCGGTGGAGTCCTTCGATCTGCGCGCCTACGACCTGGTGATCTCCTCGAGCCATTGCGTGGCGAAGGGGGCGCGCACGCGCCGTCCCGAGCAGGTGCATCTCACCTACTGCCATACGCCGGTGCGGTATGCCTGGGATCTGCAGGAGGCGTATCTGGCCGACGCGGGCTTCGGGCCCCTGCGGCGCGTGGCCGCACGGCTGGGGCTGGCGCGACTCAGGCGATGGGATCGGCGCACGGCCGATCGGACCGATCTCTATCTCACGAACTCCCGCTTCGTCGGCGAGCGGGTCGCGCGGTACTACGGGCGCTCGAGCGTCGTCGTCCCCCCGCCGGTGGACACGGAGACCTTTCGACCGATCGGGAATGATCGGCGGGGGTTCATCTCGGTCTCGCGGTTCGTGCCGTACAAGAAGATCCCGGTGATCGTCGCGGCGTTTCGTCAGATGCCCGATCTCGAACTCACCGTCGTCGGCGATGGTCCCGATCGCGCGCGCTGTCACGCGGCGGCCCAGGGTGCGACGAACATCCGATTCGTCGGGCATGCGCCGGAGGGGGAGTTGCCACGTCTCCTCAGTGGCGCGCAGGCCTTCGTCTTCGCGGCGCTCGAGGATTTCGGCATCGCCCCGCTCGAGGCGCAGGCCTGCGGCACCCCGGTGATCGCGTACGGGGCTGGTGGGGCGCTCGAGACGGTCCGCGATGGTGAGACCGGCACCTTCTTCGATGCGCAGACCCCGGACGCCATCATCGCGGCGGTGCGTCGCTTCCTCGCCTCGCCACCACCGAGTGCGGCGGCCTGTCGGCAGCAGGCCGAGCGGTTCGCCATCCCGGTCTTTCGGACGAGGATCGCCGAGGTGGTCGCGCGCGCGTGGGACGAGCGACCGACCCCGGAGACCACCCGCCATGAGAGTGTCGCATGACCACACCAGAGACGACTGATGCGCGGTGGACGCGCGCCGCCTGCACCCCATCGACGGGGGCCCAGACGGAGGCGCTGATCGCGGCGATGTTCGCGGCGGGAGCCGACGGGGTGCACGAGGATGGGGCCACCCTCGTCACGCATCTCGCGCCCAGCGCCGACGTCGAGCGATTCCTCGCGGCCCTTCGCGCGGCGGATCCCGCGTCGGTGATCGACCTCGCGCCACTCGAGCCGATCGACTGGTCGACCAAGTGGCGCGATCGGATCACCGCGCATCGGCTGGGTGGCCTCACCGTCACCCCGCCCTGGTTGGCGGCGGGACACGATCCCGCCACGACGATCGTGATCGAGCCCGCGATGGCGTTCGGCACCGGGGAGCATCCGACCACGCGGGGTGTGGTCCGGCTCCTGCAGGCCATCCCGCTCGCCGGCGCCTCCGTCGCCGACCTCGGCGCGGGGAGCGCCGTGCTCGCGATCGCTGCGGCGAGGCTCGGGGCGGCGCGCGTCTTCGCGATCGAAAACGATGCCGATTCGATCGGCAACGCCGAACTCAATGTGACGACCAATGGGGTCGCGGAGCGGGTCGCCGTCCTCGAGGGGGACGCACAACTCCTCCTCCCGCTCGTCGCGCCGGTGCAGGTGATCCTCGCCAACATCATCTCCTCGGTCTTACTCGAGCTCCTGCCGTTGATGGGGGCATCGCTGGCGCCGGATGGGGTGATGATCCTGAGTGGGATCCTGCGCGAGGAGCGGGAGATGATGGTCACGGCGCTCGAGGCGGCGGGGTGGCGGATCGACGCCGAGGACGCCGAAGAGCAGTGGTGGTCGGTCCGGGTGCGGCGATGAGTCTCCCGACCTTCGTGCTCGATCACCCCTTCGTGGCGGGCGAGACGGTGACGTTGGGGGAGGAGGCCGCGCATCACATGCGGGTGCGGCGACTCGATGTCGGCGCGCGTGTGGGGCTGCTCGATGGGGCGGGGCGGCGGGGTGAGGGAATGGTGCTGACATTGGCGAAGCGGCATGCGTCGGTGCAGGTCGACGCGGTCGAGGGCATCGATCCCGCGCCGGCGGTGCATCTCCTGCTGCCCGTCGCCGACAAGGACCGCATGTTGCTCTTGGCGGAGAAGGTGACCGAGCTCGAGGTCTCGAGTTGGCGTCCCGTGGTCTTTCGTCGCTCGCGCCATGTGACGCCGCGCGGGGAGGGGCCGACCTTCCATCAGAAGGTCGCACACCGGATCGAGGGCGCGCTCGAGCAGAGTCGCGGCGCCTGGGCCCCCCCGGTCTTCCCGGAGGCGCCGTTGGCCAATGCGCTCGCCGCCTGCCCGGCGGGGACGCGCCGCCGCCGGGATGGGGAGGGGCTCGCGTTGGC
>JBMTXT010000082.1:0-8628 GCA_049453775.1 Gemmatimonadaceae bacterium
CAGACGCCGCGAACCCCAGGGTTCGCGGCGTTTCGCGTTCCCCGGGCCACCCGGCGCCATAACTTCCCCTCATGTGCGGACGCGCCTACGCCCTCTTCACCGAGGCCGACCTCGCCACCCGGTACCTCCAGGGGCGGCCCGCCACCCTCGGCGCGCTGACCCCCACCGCCAACCTCGCCCCCACGCAGTGGACGCCCATCGTGCGCGAGGTCCGCGGCGTGCGCGCGCTCGCGCGACTCCGCTGGGGGCTCGTCCCCTCGTGGGCGAAGGCGCTGACGATCGGTGCCTCGATGATCAATGCGCGGGCCGAGACCCTTGCGGAGAAGCCGTCGTTTCGTGCGGCCTTCCGTCAGCGGCGGTGCATCGTCCCGCTCTCGGGGTTCATCGAGTGGCAGCGGGACGGGACCCGGAAGCGCCCCTTCGCCATCTCGCGCGCGGACCGCGCCATCCTGAGTGTCGCGGGGCTCTGGGAGCGGTGGGTCGATCCCGCGGGGGGCGAGGTGGAGACCTTCACCGTGATCACCACCGAGGCGAACCCCTTCATGGCGCCGATCCACGACCGGATGCCGGTGATCCTGGAGCCCGAGGACGAGGACACCTGGCTCCGAGCCGACACCGAGCCCGCCGTGTTGCACGCGCTCCTCGTCCCCTGCGACCCCGCCCGACTCACCGCGCACGAGGTCTCGCCGCTGATCAACTCCCCCCGCAACAACGCGCCCGAGCTGCTCGCGCCGGTGGGCGACGCGCAGGCCTGAGCCCTCGCTCTGGCGCTACCAACGCTCCCGCGCGCGCAGCCCCGTGATATGCGCCACATGGTGCCGCCCATGCCAGGCGTACAGGGCGAGCATCCCATCGATGATCTGCGGGCCGTTTGCCGGGTGCAGATACGGCCGCGCGAACTGCGCCGGCGTCATCGCCTCGAGCACCGCGACGAGTCGCGCATGGACCCCCTCGATCATCTGGAGCGACGGGGCCAGCGGGAGCCGGGCATCGGCGAGGTCGGCGAAGGCCTTCTCCGGGTAGGGCCGGATGGTCGGATTCTCCTCCGTCAGCGCGAGCTTGAGCCGCGTGAGCGCGTTGGTGTGGGAGTCGGCGAGGTGATGGACCACCTGGCGGACGGTCCAGCCCCCCGGACGGTACGGGGTGTCGAGCTGGGCCTCAGAGAGCCCGAGCAGGGCCCCATGGAGCTCGGCCGGGAGGTCGCGGATCTGCGCGATGCGCTGGGCCCGCTCCCCCGCCGTGGACTCGGCGGGGCGCTGGAAGCGGCCGATGGGGTAGGCGAGGTCGATGGTCATCTGGCAAAAGTACCGCCGGAGGGTTGCCCGACGGAGGGGGGCTGTCTAGACTTCGGATTCCTCGCGGCGCCCGGTCGCTGCGGGTACTGCCCCTTGGTGTAACTGGCAACACGCCTGACTCTGGATCAGGAGAGTCCTGGTTCGATCCCAGGAGGGGCAACTCGAAGCCCACCAACGACATCGGTCGCTGGTGGGCTTTCGCTATTCGACCGTACATTCGGCGGATGCCACCCCTCCCGCGCCGGATCGCCAGCCGCCTCGCCCTCGTCGCGGCCCTCGCCCTGATCGCCTACCTCGCCCTCTGGCCGGTGCCGATCGCACCCGTCGCATGGGACGCCCCAACCGATCGCGGCTTCGTCGGCGACTTCGCCGTCGACTCCTCCCTCGCCGGCGCCGAGCGCATCGCACTCGATGGACATCCGGGCCCCGAGAGCGTGGCCCAGGACGCCGCCGGACGCCTCTACGCCGCGTCCCTCGACGGGAGCATCGTGCGGCTCGATGCCGAGGGGAAGCATCCCGTGGTCTGGGCGCGCACCGGAGGCCGTCCGCTCGGTCTCGCCTTCGGCGCGGACGGCACGCTCTATGTGGCCGATGGGATCCGAGGCCTCCTCGCCGTCGATACCACCGGGCAGGTGCGGGTGCTCGCCACCGAGGCCGACGGCCGACCCTTCGGCTTCGCCGACGATCTCGACGTCGCCCCCGATGGGCGCGTCTACTTCAGCGACGCCTCGAGCAAGTTCACGGTGGCTGCGCGCGCCGATGCCGATGCGAGCACGCTCGACATCCTCGAACATGGCGGGCATGGGCGCCTCCTCGAGTGGGATCCGCGCACCGCGCAGGTGCGCGTCGTCGCATCGGACCTACAGTTCGCGAACGGCGTCGCGCTCACCGCCGATGCGCGTGCGGTACTCCTCGCGGAGACGGGCGCGTACCGGATCGTGCGCGTGGAGATCGACGGGCCGGCGCGCGGGCAGGTGACCCCACTCCTCGAGAATCTCCCCGGCTTTCCCGACAACATCTCGCGGGACGCCGAGGGGCGATTCTGGGTGGCGCTCTTCGCCCCGCGAAAGGGGATCCTCGATCGGCTCGCGCCGTATCCCGCGTTGCGGAAGGTCATCGCCCGGATCCCGGCGGCGTTGCAGCCGAAACCGGCGCGGTATGCCCACCTGATCGCGATCGACGAGACGGGGCGGGTACTGGAGGACCGACAGGACCCCACCGGGGGGTATGCGCCGATCACCGATGTGTTGGCGACCCGGGTGTGGCTCTACCTCGGGAGCCTGTCGGAGCTGACGCTTGGGCGGGTGCGGCGGTGAGGGGGACAGCGACCGGCTTCTCACCCCAAGGGCCGGGGATGGCGCGGTCACGGTAGGGGATTGAGCCCCGCACCGTTATCTCCACCTGTGCGGGTTCCCCTGTGGGTTTCCTCAGGCTGGTCTCATCCCTATAGTTGGTTCCATGCTGCCCCAGCGCGCCCTCGAGCCCCTCGCGCCCCCCTCCCTCGTCGGGAGCGATGCGGCGAATTGGGCGGAACGCGTCCTGGGCAGCGTGCGGCAGTGGAGCAGTGGGCTCCTGGCCTTCCTCCTCATCCCGATGATCACGCTCCGGGTCCTCCGCGGCCCCGGCCCGATCTCCACCGACCTCCTCCTGCTCGGGGAGATCGTCCTCTGCCTTCTCGCCGCCGTGGAGTGGAGGCGCCGGTGGCGCGACGGGCAGGGCTCGTGGCGCGCGATCCTCCTCCCCTTTCTCCTCCTGGCCCTCGTCCTCATGGGGGCGTGGGAGTTAGGCCCCTCCACCGCCGATTATCTCCTCGTCACCATCATTTTGCTCTTCATCTTCCTGCCACTGCGGCCGGCAGCCTGGAGCGCGGTGGCTGGGATGACGGCGGGGTTCATGATCGCGGACCTCCGCTGGCAGATGGATGGCGCCGAGTTGATGCGGTTTCTGGTCTCGTCGACGGGTATCTTCGGGCTCGCACTGATGACGCGGATCGCCTTCGATCGGGTCTCCGCCCGGCTCGGGAAGACCGGCGCCCTCCTCCAGGGGAGCCTCGATGCCATGCGGCAGGGGCTCGTGGTGCTCGCCCCGACCGGGACGGTCGCCTACCACAATGCGCGGGCAGCGACCCTCCTTGGGCTCCCGACCGGCGACGCCGTGACCCCGGACGCGATCGCCATACAGCTCCAGCGCGCCGAGACGGAGTGGCTTGCCACCGACCAGAGCCGCCGCGTGGTCCGGAGCCCCGAGGGGCGATGGCTCGATCTCGCCACCCACACCCTCCCCTCCGGTGAGGTGGTCCGGAGCCTCACCGATGTCACCGACTACGAGGAGGCACGTCTCGCTGCGGAGTCCGACGCCTCGGCGCGCTCCTCCTTCCTCGGGAGCATGAGTCACGAGCTGCGCACCCCGCTCAACGCGATCCTCGGTGTGAGTCATCTCCTCCAGCGCACCGACCTTTCCGCGCGCCAGCGCGGGTGGCTCGATCAGATCCAGGAGAGTGGACGCCATCTGCAGGCGCTCGTGAACGACGCCCTCGACCTCTCGCAGGTCGAGATGGGGCGCCTCACCCTCGCGCATGAACCCTTCGCCCTCGCCGATGTCGTGGAGCGCGTGACGGGGATGCTCGGGGAGGAGGCGGCGCGGAAGGGGCTCCGCACCGAGGTGGAGGTCGATCCTACCCTCCCGGCGCAGCTCGTCGGGGATCGACATCGCCTCACGCAGATCCTGGTGAACTATGTCAGCAACGCGGTGAAGTACACCGCCGCGGGACAGATCACGGTGCGTCTCACCCGTCTCCCCGACTCGGCAGAGCGCGTGTTGCTGCGGATGGAGGTGACCGACACCGGGGTGGGGTTGAGCGAGGTGCAGCAGGCCACCGTCTTCCATCCCTATGTGCGCTTCGCGCACCCCCGCGCCGATGCGGAGAGCTCGGGGCTCGGGCTCGCGATCGTGGAGTCGCTTGCCACGCTGATGGAGGGCGCGGTGGGGGTGACGAGCCGACGCGGCGAAGGGTCGACCTTCTGGTGCACGGTACGGCTCTTCCCCGTGTCGGCATCGGCGGCGGGGATGGCCCCAGCTGATGCCCCCGCCGATCCGGGGACCCTGCCCGGCCGGGCCGGCGCGCGCGTCCTCGTCGTGGACGATCACAAGGTGAATCGCGAGATCGCGGCGGAGCTCGTGCGCCAGATGGGGCTCGAGGTCGCGGCGGTGGGGGATGGCCCCGCGGCGCTCGAGCGGTTGCAACGTGAGCGCTTCGATCTCCTGCTGCTCGACCTCACCATGCCGGGGATGGATGGCTATGCGGTGGCCCGCGCGGTGCGCGCGATGCCGCAGCATGCGACGATGCCGATCATCGCGGTGACGGCGAATGCGCGGGCCGAGGATCGGGAGCGCGTCCTCGCGGCGGGGATGGTGGCGCATCTCGGGAAGCCCTTCGAACCGGCGGAGCTCTTTGCGCTCCTCGACCGGTGGATCCCCGTCCCGCCGCTCCCGGCGGTCCGCGGCCTCCGGTACGATGCCGGGGTGCGGCTCGTCGCCGGGAACCACGCCCTCTACCGCACGCTCCTCCGCGATGTCGCGCGGGAGCACCGCACCGATGTGGAGACGATCGCGCGGGCGATTGAGGGGGAGGATCGCGAGCGGGCGCAGCGGCTCGTCCATACCCTCAAGGGGGTCACGGGGGCGATCGCGGCAGTCGATGCCCATGGGGCGGCGACCGTGCTCGACGAGGCGCTGCGCCGGGGGGACGCGCTCGATGCGGTGCGACCGATGGTGGAGGGACTCCGGCAGGCGATGGAGCCCCTCCTCGCCGACCTCGACGCCGTCCTCGCCGAGGCGCCGGCGGCGACGGCGGCGATGTGAGGTCGCTGCGGCGGGCCCGAGGTTATCTATAGGACATGCTTGCGACGCTCACGCTGGCCCTCGCCCTGACCCTCCCCATCGATTCGATCCGGTTCCCGACCGTCACCTTCGACAACCTCGAGGGGCGGTCGCTCACCCTCCCCGCCGACTTCAATGGGGAGCGGAACGTCGTCTTCGTCGCCTTCGAGATGGAACAGCAGCGAGACGTCGATACCTGGGCCCCCTGGCTCAAGCAGACCCTCCCCAAGTTCCCGGGCTCGGACTTCTACGAGATCCCGACGATCAAGCCGATGGTCGCGCCGATGCGCTGGGTGATCAATCGAGGGATGCGCGGGGGGATCCCCGACCGCGCGGTCCGCGAACGCACCGTCACGCTCTACATCGACAAGGCGCCGTTCAAACGGTCACTCGGGATCACGACGGAGTCGGTGATCCAGGTGTTGTTGGTCGATCGTGCGGGACGAGTGCTTTGGCGGACGACGGGGCCCTACACGGCGGCCAAGGCGGCGCAGCTCGAGCAGGCGCTCGCGGGACGGTAGCGCGCGTGACGCCGTGCCGCGCCGCGAGCGCGGCGGGCGTGGGTCAGCGCAGCTGCAGCCCCACCCGGAGCGTCCGTCCCACCTGCGGTAACCCGCACTGATCGTAGATCAGCCGATCGAGCAGGTTGTCGACCCCCACGCTGAGTCGGAGCGCCGACCAGAGCCCACGTGCCCCGAGCGCGAGGTCGCGATCGACGAGGGCATCGAGCCGCGTGGCCGCAGCGATCGTCTCTCGGGCCCCACGCTCCGGATTGAGGCACGACTGCGCGCCGATCGTGGTCGCCGCGGTGGTGAGCCGGGTGTGCGCCGCGACGGGGACGATCGCCGTCACCGACCCCCGCAGATGCGGCACATACTCGGGGGCGGTGCGTGCGCCGCTCCCCTGATCGATCAGCTGAGGGTCCTGCAGGGTGAGATCGGCGAGGAAGGTGCGATCGGCACCGCGCCAGGCGCCGAAGAGCTCGAGCCCCTGCGTGCGCTGCGCATTGGCGTTGACGCGCATGAACGTCCGGTCGGGGCGCGTGACGCGGACCACCGCGTCGTCGAGGTGCTGCCGGAAGATGGTGGCTTGCACCTCGCCGGCGCCGCGCTGCCAGAGCGCGCTCACCTCGCTCGAAACGAGACGCTCAGGGCGAAGGTCGGGGTTTGGGACGAAGCGCTGGAGGCTCCCTGAGTAGAGTTCGCGCAGGGCGGGGAAGCGCGCCCGGCGCGTCATCGCGGCGTTGAGCTGGATCCCCGGGGCGAGGAGGGTCTTGGTGACCCCGAGTCGCCCCCCCCAATCGCTCCGGTCGCCGAGGGGCGCACGCCCACCGGTGAGCGGATTCTCCGCCTGATCGCGGCTCCCCGCCACGGAGAGGCGCACGAGGCCCGGCAGCGACCAATCGGTCTCGAGCGCCACACTGGCGAGCCCCTGGCGATACGCCACCGGCGTGGCGGTGCCGAGGCGCTCATCGTAGTCGATCGTCGCCGAACTGACGCCGAGCCCCACCTCGCCGCGCGTACCGATCGAGTGCTCGAGGATGAGCCGCGCGGTGGACGTGACATCGTCCCCGCGCTCGGTGGTGCCGACGGTGCGATAGCTGCTATCGGTGTACTGGTCGATGCGTTGGGTCCCGCGCGTGCGCCCGAGCCGGAGATCGATACTCCCCGATCCGAATGGCGTCGCGCGCCATCCGCTGAACGCGGAGAGGATCGCGACGTCCCGATCGACCTGCGGGATCCGCCAATACCGCGGTGCCTGGAGATGGTCCTCCGCCATGATCCCGCGCGTCCCGCGCGCCCCGGTCAGGGTGACACCGAGGGAGGCCCCCCGCGCGGTGGTGTAGCGGACGCCCCCCACGTAGTCGCGTTGCGTGAGGTCGGTGTTGTCGCGTCGGCCATGCGTGACGCGACGCCGGAGCGCGTCCGGGGCGATGAGATCGGGGCGATGCCGCACTCCACCGCCACCCAGCACGGCGAGGGTGCCCGAGCCGATCGGGATCGGCGCCCCGACGGAGCCAGCAAAGCCGAGCGCGCCGGTCTGATCGGTGCCGAGGGTGAGGACGCGGCGCGGGGCGATGAGGCCCTCGGTGAGACCGACCTCGATCGTCCCGCTGCTCACATTGGGGCCGAGCATCAGGGAGGAGAGGGTGCGTCCCACGCGGATCCCGGTCGCGGCGCTGAGGGGGATGACCGAGGCATCGGTGCGCGAATCCCACCCGAGGGTGAGGGGCACCCCCTCGAGGAGCACGGCGGGCTGGCGCGAGTCGCTGGCGCGGAGCGAGAGCTCGGTCTCCCCGCGCGAGTTGGTGCGGACGCCCACGAAGGGGACGGTCCGGAGCACCGCGTCGAGGTTCGCGGCCGGGGCGGTGCGCACCGAGTCGACCGAGACCTCCACGATCGCGGAGCCCCCGACGGCGCGGGCCCGCTGCCGCTCCTGCACGACGACGGGGTGCAGCGGCTTCGCGCCGCTATCGGCGCGCGTCGTGGGCGCGGGCTGCTGTGCGCCGACGAGGGCAGGGGCGAGGACCGCGAGGGCGAGGGTGCATCGAAGCGCACGCATCATCCGTCCTACGCAGGCGCCGCACGGAGCGCTGAGGGTCATCCGCGGGACGCCCTAGTGCGCGCGGAGGAAATCGACGATCCGTGCGTGGACCGGCGCCGACCGCTCGAGCATCGGGAGATGCGCGGCCGAATCGACGGGGAAGAACTCGGCGGCGGGGATCGCCGCGCGCACCACCGCACTCCCCTCGAACGGGGTCACCGCGTCCTCGCGTCCCCAGAGGAGGAGCACCGGCCGCCCCGTGGCGCCGACCGCGCGATAGAGCGCCGGCAGGTCGGTCTGCGCGAGCTGCTGCCGCGTGCGGAGGATCGCGCGGCCGAACCCCTCGTAGCGCTGTTGGGTGCGGTATCGCTCCTCCCAGTCGGGGAAGGCCTCGGGGTGGAGGAAGTCGGTCGGTTGCCCTGCCGCCATCCGTGGGACCTCCAACACCTGCCAGAGCCAGGGGCCGAGCAGGGGGAGGCCGTACCGCGCCGGCATCGGGCGCGAGGCGAAGACGGGGTCGATCAGCGTCAGCGACCGCACGCGGCGGGGATACGACCGCGCGAAGTGGCCGGTGACGAAGCCGCCGTACGAGACGCCGATGACGTCGATGGGGCCGGGAAGGCCGAGCGAATCGAGGAGGCCCTTGAGTTGGCGATCGGTGAGGTCCCCGTCGTAGTCGGTGTCGGGGCGATCGGACCACCCGCGGCCATAGAGATCGAGCCGGATCGTGCGGAACCCTGCTCCGGTGAGCGCGGTCACGGTCGAGTCCCAGATGTAGAGGGGGACCGACATCCCATGCACGAGGAGGACGGGGCGTCCGGTGTCGGGCCCCGCGATCTCATAGTGCGTGGCGCCGTCGGGGAGATAGACGAACTCGCCAGGGGCGAGGCGCCGCGCAGCGCCGGTGAGT
>JBMTXT010000083.1:0-8460 GCA_049453775.1 Gemmatimonadaceae bacterium
CATGACTTCGGGGGCATTCATCGTGCTCATCGCGTTCCTCCGCGATCTAGGGTGGGGTCGCTGGTCAGCGACCGGGACAGCGCTCCGCTGAATATGGATACCGAACCGGAGGGGGACAAGTTTCCTCAGGGGCTGCTGGCGGCTCGGGCCGCCGGGGTGGTCCCTAGGGTGAGGGCGAGATCGGCGACCGTGGTCCGGACCGGCCCGATCCGGGAGTTCTCCCGCGTGGGGTTCACGCGATTGGTCAGCAGGATCACGAAGCGGTCGTTGACCGGGTCGATCCAGATGGAGGTCCCGGTGAACCCGGTGTGTCCGAAGGCGGGGCGTCGCATGAGCCGACCGGCGGAGTTGGTCCCGGTCGGGGTCTCCCATCCCAGGGCACGGTTGGAGAACCCCGCGAATTGCACCCGGGTGAAGGCCTGGACGGTCTCGGGTCGAAACACCCGCACGCCGTCGAGGGTCCCTCCATTCAGGTACATCTGCGCGAAGCGGGTGAGATCGGCGGCGGTGGAGAAGAGCCCCGCATGCCCGGAGACGCCCCCCAATAGGAAGGCGTTCTCATCGTGGACCTCGCCACGCACCAACCGGCCGCGCCAGGGGTCGCGCTCCGTCGGGGCGGTCCGGGCGTGGAGGGCGGGGGGTGGAGTGAAGCGGGTGTCCCGCATCTGGAGTGGCTCGAAGAGATGCCGCGCGAGATACGCGTCGAGCTGCTCACCGCTCACGCGCTCGACGATCAGTCCCAGGAGGATCGCGCCGAGGTCGGAGTAGACCATCTTCGTGCCCGGGGTGGTGTCGAGCGGCGCGGCGAGCACGATGGCACGTGCGGAGTCCGCGGAGGTGGTGCGCTTCCAGAGTTGAATGAAGGGCGCCAACCCTGAGGAATGGGTCAGAAGATGTCGCACCGTCACGCGGGCCTTGTGGCGTCCCTGCCACTCCGGGAGATAGCGCTGCACCGGGGCGTCGAGGGAAAGCTTCCCCTGCTCGGTGAGCTGCATCACGGCGCTCGTGAGCCCCACCACCTTGGTGAGGGAGGCGAGATCCCAGATCGTCTCCGTGGAGGCCGCCGGGGCATCCGCGGCCCAGTCGATTCGCCCCGCGCTGACCTGCGCCAGGATCTGTGAGCGGGTCCCGATCACCGCGATGGCGCCGGGCGTCACCGAGTCGCGCACCGCGCGGTCGAGCACGCGCTGGACCGAGTCGGCGAGGGAGAGCGGTGATGCGGGGGCAGGGGCCGCCGTCGCCGTCAGGATCCCATCCCCCACGCGGAAGATCCCCGGGAGGGTGATCGGCGCCCGACCTCGGAAGGGGATCCGTCCGGTGATCGCCTGCACGGCGGCGCGCTCCATCGCGTCCCCACGTCCGAAGGCGGCGACGTAGTGCCGGACCGCCGGGAACTCGCGGATCACGTAAGGATTCGAGAAGGCGACGACGACCATCGGCTGCACTCGCGCGATGGAATCGATCCACCGGGCGGTCTGCTGGCCCACGGCGAAGCGACCCTCCCCCTCGATGGTGCGGATGAAGGTCGCGAGCACCACCCGCTCTCCGGGGCGCACGAGGGAATCGAGCCGGGCCCGGGAGGTGGCAGGGGTGATGCGGATCACCCGGCTCTCGGGGAGCGCCGCCCGCAGCTCCGCCGCGAAAGTGCGTCCCGCGACGATGTCGTTCTCCCCGCTGAAGGTAAGGATCGCGGTGCGGCCCGTCCGCGCCAGCGGCAGGAGGGCGGCCTCGTTGCGGAGCAGGGTGGCGGCCTCGTCGGCGATGCGCTGCGCGGTCCGCCGGTTCCCCGCCGACCCGACGATTGTCCGGAGCGAGTCGAGGTCGACGATCGGTCGCTGGATCGCGCCGGTGCGGAGCTTGAACTCGAGGATCCGGCGCACCGAGGCGTCGATGCGCGCGGGGGGGATCTCGCCGCGCTCGATCGCCGCCGCCACGGCGTTGATGGTCGCGTTCACGTCGGCGGGCATGAGGAGGATGTCCGCTCCAGCCTGGACCGCCTTCACCACGCTTTCCTCAAGGCCATACCCCGCGCCGATCCCGCGCATATCCATCGCATCGGTGACGGCGAGGCCGCGGAAATTGAGGGTGTCGCGAAGTAGCGACTGGAAGATCGCAGGGACCAACGTGGCCGGGGTCGAGTCCTTGGAGATCGCGGGGAGCGCGATGTGCGCGCTCATGACGGCGGAGACGTTCGCGCCGATCGCCGCGCGGAAGGGACGGAGCTCCACGCTGTCGAGGCGCGCCCGCGTCGCCCCGACGATCGGGAGTGCGAGATGGGAATCGGTGTCGGTGTCACCGTGGCCGGGGAAGTGCTTCACCGTCGCCATCACCGCCGCCGACTGCACCCCTTCGATGAAGGCGGCGCTCATGGCTCCCACGCGGTCCGGGTCCTCGCCGAACGACCGAACGTTGATCACCGGGTTCGCCGGATTGTTGTTCACGTCGACCGTCGGCGCGAAGGCGAGATGGATCCCGATCGCGCGGGACTCCTCGCCGATGATCCGTCCCGCCTCGCGGGCCCACGCGACATTCCCCGTGGCGCCGATCGCCATGTTGCTCGGGAGCACCGTCGCATCACCGCCACGCAGGAGGCCTGGGGCGAAGACCCCGCCCTCCAGACGGCCGAGCCCCGGCTCCACATCCGACCCGACGAGCAACGGGAGGGCCGCCCGGCGTTGCAGCGCATTCACCTTGGCCGCGACCTCGATCGGCGAACCGAGCGACATGATCACCCCACCGACCTGGTCGACCGCCACGCGCTCGGCGGCATCGGCGAAGGTCTGGTCGGTCGTGCTGGTGTAATCCCCCAGCACCCAGCTCATGATCATCTGGGCTATCTTCTCGCGCAGCGGCATCTCCCGGACCGTGGTCTCGATCCAGCGCTGCGCCTCGCTCGGCAGCGGCGCCGCGAGGGAGGGCGGAAGGGTCCGGATGCCGGCGGGGATCGGGTGGGGCGACGGGGCGCCCACGGTGCTCGAGATGGCGGGAGCACAGCTGAGCGCGAGCGTGACGCCGGCGAGGCCGGCCCAACGGAGGGAGGTCTGGTGCATCAGCTCGGACGGTGGGGCGTGAGGGTGATGTCGTGCATGCTGGCGACGGTGACGCTCGGTGGGTGCGCTTCCAGCCCGAAGGCGCAGAGCGCGCCGCCCAAGACGCCAAAGGTGCGCCCGGGGATGACGGTGCTCCTCGAGGATTCGCTCCAGGTCATCGCGGGGCGGAGGATCGCGCTCATCACGAACCACACGACCGTCGACGCCGCTGGGACGCATCTCATCGATGTGCTCCAGAAGGATCCGCGCGTCACGCGCGCGAACGTCACCCTCGTGCGACTCTTCTCCCCGGAGCATGGGATCCGCGGGGACGTGGACCGGGAGAATCTCCCCGACCAGCTCGATGACCGTTCGGGGCTCATGGTGCACTCGCTATACACCAACGGCACGGTGCCGCCGCCAGACAGCTTGCTCAGGGACCTCGATGCGCTGGTCTTCGATCTGCAGGACATCGGGACGCGCACCTGGACCTATGTGGGGGTGATGGTCTACGGGATGCGCGCCGCGGCACGCGCTGGGATCCCCTTCATCGTGCTCGATCGACCGAACCCGATCACCGGGCGCATGGAGGCCCCGCTCCTCGACTCGGCCCTCTCGAACCCTGAGGACCCCACCCCGACCCGGCGGGGCCTCGCCTTCGCATTATACCCCGCGCCGTTGAGGCACGGAATGACGAATGGGGAGATGGCACGGTGGTTCGCCGCCGAGCTGGGCATTCCGGTGCAGCTCACGGTGGTGCCGATGCAGGGGTGGCGCCGCACGATGTGGTGGGACGAGACCGGGCTCCCATGGGTGGTCCCCTCGCCGGCCATGGCGACGGTGACGAGCGCGTTGGTCTATCCGGCGCTCGTCCCCCTCGAAGGGACCAACGTCTCGGTGGGGCGGGGGACCAAGGCCCCCTTCCAGCGCTTCGGCGCGCCCTGGATGGATGCCCCACGGCTCGCGGCGATCCTCAACGAGCGCGGGTTCGTTGGCGTGCGCTTCGAGGCGGAGCGGTTCACCCCGAAGGATGCCCCCGATCGCAAGTTCAACGACCGGGAGATCCCCGGGGTGCGGATCGTCGTGACCGATCGCGATCGCGCCCCGATGGGGCGGGTCGGGGCCGCGGTCCTCTGGTCGCTCAAGAAGGTCCATGCCGATTCGCTGCGGGTGACCGAGCGCACGGTCGATCAGCGGTTCGGCTCCGCCGCGGCGCGGGTGGCCCTCTTCGCGGGCACCGATCCGGACGAGGTGATCGACGGCATGCAGCCCGCGGTCGCGGCCTTCCAGCGGAAGGTGCGGCCCTACCTGCTCTACTGACCGCACGATGGATCGGCGGTCGGCCGCGCTCGCGCCCTGGCACTGGATCGTCCGGAGCTATCTCCGCCTCATCGATCCCCTGGTCGACGCCGGTGTCCGGCTCGGCATCTCGCCGAACGCGCTGACCCTCATGGGGACGGCGGTCGCGGTCGGGGTCGGCGGCCTCTTCGCGGTGGGGCAGATGCACCTGGCCGGATGGACGCTCGGACTGCTCGCCTTCTTCGATGTGATCGATGGCGCGGTCGCCCGGCGGGCGGGGCGCACCACTCGGTTCGGTGGGTTCCTCGATTCCACGATGGATCGGGTCGCCGACGGGGCGTTGCTCGGCGGGATCGTCGCGTTCTATGCGCTGCATCCGCACCCGGCGGGCCGCGGTCCGCTGATGCTCGGGGTGGCCCTCGTGGCGCTCGTCGCGATCCAACTGACCTCGTACACCCGCGCGAAGGCCGATCTCCTCGGCGTCGACCTCACCGGGGTCGGGTGGTTCGAGCGTCCGGAGCGGATCACCCTGCTGGCGGCCCCCCAGGCCTTCTTCGGGCTCCGCTGGGAGTGGGGGGTCTTCGACCTCGTCGTCGCCGTCCTGGCCCTCGCCGCCGTCGTGACGGTGGGCCAACGCCTTCGCCACGTGGCGCGCGCGCTCTATCTTTCATGAGATTCGTGGCGCCGCTGGTGGGGTGGCACGGGTCATCCCCCGATCCGGTGTAGGAGGTCTCATGCGGTCCCCTCGCGCTCGGCGATTCCCACTCCTCGTCCTCGTGCTGGCGCTCGCCGCCTGCAGCGGGAAGCCACGCCAGCAGGTCATGCGGCTCGGCACCGACGACTTCGCCTTCCGAGTGACCGGGGACCAGATCCCGCCCCGCGCCCTCGATGTGATCACCTACACCATCGTGGTGCAGGACGCCAAGACGAAGGAGCCCATCGCCGATGGGCAGGGCCGCATCTTCGCCACGAACAGCGATCGCATCTCGATCTGGGACGGCTTCGAATATGGTCCCGAGCCCGGCACCTATCGCGCCCGCCTCAAGTTCCTGACCGCCGGCGAGTGGGCGCTCGGGATCCAGTTCCGCCGCGATTCCACCCAGGCGCTGCAGCGCACCCTCGATTGGCGCCAAACGGTGTTGAACGAGCTCCTCGACACCGCCGGCACCCCTGTTCCCTGATCCCTGTCACCTGACCTCTGACGATGAAGCACTTCCACCGTACCTCGCTCCACCCCGACCAGGTCCTCGCCACCGCGGACGCCTTCTTCCCCACGATCGGGATGCAGAAGGTCGCGGAGGGGCCCCGCACGCGGACGTTCAAAGGCACGGTCGGGACCCCCGAGGTCCCGGCGATGCTGGAACTCTCGGTCAAGATGGAGGGGGGCCACTACACCTTCATCGAAGCCCACACCGACCAGATGGGGGAGAGTCGGCTCGATCGCGGGGTGAAGACCTTCTTCGTGCGGGTCCACACGCAGGTCGATCCGGCGCACACCTTCGCGCCCTCGTACTGATGGCCGCGCGTCGGCGCCGGGGCCCGGAGGCCGCTGGCGGACATCTGGGGGAGGCGCTCCCGCTCGAGAAGAAGCTCGAGCTCTACTACTGGATGCGCCTCACGCGCACCCTCGAGGAACGGCTCGTCGCGCTCTATCGGCAGACCAAGGTCGTCGGCGGGCTCTTCCGCTCGCTCGGGCAGGAGGCCGACGCCGTCGGCTCCTGCTTCGCGCTGGAATCGCGCGATGTGATGTCGCCGCTGATCCGCAATATGGGGGCGATGCTCGTGAAGGGGGCGACCCCGCTCGAGATCCTCAAACAGTACATGGCGAAGGGGGATTCCCCGACGCGCGGGCGCGAGCTCAACATCCATTTCGGGGACATCGGTCCGGCCGACACCACGCGCGGCTTCCTCGGGCAGATCTCGCCGCTCGGCGACATGGTCCCGGTGATGGCCGGCGTGACGATGACCTTCAAGATGCGCGGCGAGGATCGTGTGGGGCTCGTCTACGTGGGCGATGGCGCGACGAGCACCGGCGCCTTCCACGAGGGGATCAACTTCGCCGCAGTCCAGCGGCTCCCGCTCGTGGTGATCGTCGAGAACAATGGCTACGCCTACTCCACGCCGACGTCCAAGCAGACGGCGGCGCAGCAGTTCGTCGATAAGGCGATCGGCTACGGGGTCTCCGGGGAGCAGTGCGACGGGAATGACGTGCTCGCGGTCTACGACTGCACCAAGCGCGCGGTCGATCGGGCGCGCGCCGGCGAGGGGGTCTCCCTCCTCGAACTGATGACCTACCGTCGCAAGGGACACGCCGAGCACGACAACCAGTCGTATGTGCCGGCGGGGGAGATCGAGCGGTGGGCGGCGGAGAACGATCCGATCGACCGCTTCGTGCGGGTGCTGCGCGATCGGGAAGGGGTGCGCGCCGAGACGTTGGCCGAGATCGATGCCCGGATCGTGCGTGAGATCGATGCCGCGACGGATGAGGCGGAGCGCTCCGGCGTCCCGCATCCGCTCGATGCCTTGGTCGGGGTCTATGCCGATCCGCCGGCGGAGCGTCCCCTCTGGTTCCGCGAGGGGGCCGATGTCTCCGCGCTCGGGAAGGAGCGACCGGAGGGGTGGGGGACGTGGGATGCGTCGAAGGGAGGGACCCGCTGATGGCGGAGATCACCTACCTCGAGGCGATCCGCGAGGCGATCGATGAGGAGATGGCGCGCGACCCGAACGTCTTCCTCATGGGGGAGGACATCGGCGCGTACGGTGGGGCCTTCAAGGTCACGGAGGGGATGCTCGCCAAGTATGGGGAGCCGCGCGTGATCGATACGCCGATCTCCGAGATCGCGATCGTCGGGGCCGCGGCGGGGGCGGGGCACATGGGGATGCGCCCAGTGGTCGAGATGCAGTTCATCGACTTCATCGCCAACGCCTACGACATGCTCACCAACTATGTGGCGACGGCGCGCTATCGCGCCTTCCTCCCTTGCCCGATGGTGGTGCGCGGGCCGAGTGGGGGCTACGTGCGCGGCGGGCCCTTCCACTCGCAGAATCCGGAGGCGGGGTTCATCCACACGCCGGGGCTCAAGGTCGTCTATCCCGCCACGGCCGAGGACGCCAAAGGGCTCATGAAGGCCGCCATCCGCGACGACGACTGCGTGCTCTTCTTCGAGCACAAATATCTCTACCGTCGCATCAAGGGGGTCATGCCCGCGGGGGACCACCTGGTCCCGATCGGGAAGGCGCGGACCGCGCGCGAGGGGACCGACCTCTCGATCATCACCTACGCCGCGACGGTGCATAAGGCGCTCGAGGCGGCGGAGCGACTCCAGCAGGAGGACGGCCTCTCCGTCGAGGTGATCGACCTGCGCTCCCTCGCCCCGCTTGACGACGAGGCGATCCTCGCGACCGTCCGGAAGACGCATCGCGTCCTGATCGTGCACGAGGACACCCGCACCGGGGGGATCGCCGGCGAGCTCACGGCTCGTATCAACGAGCATGCCTTTGCCCACCTCGACGCGCCGGTCCTTCGTGTGACCGCGCACGACATCCCGCTCCCGTACGCGCCCTCGCTCGAGGACTTCGTCCTCCCGCAGGTCGACGATATCTGCGTGGCCGCCCGGCGGCTCGCGGCCTGGTGATGTGATGACCGAAACCTCGTCCGCCCTCACCCCACCGTCGGTCGTTCGTCAGGTCGCGATCGGCTGCTTCATGGCTTGGATCGGCGCCTTCTCTGGCGGGATGGTCGGCGTGCTCGTCTCCAAGGGGGTCGCCTTCCTCACCAAGGCGCCCCGGTGCGACGGCATCCCGACCTGCGATTGGTACATTTATGCGGGGGTCGGCGCCGCCTTCGGCGCGCTCTCCCTCCCGTGGCTCGTCGTCTCGGCGCTTCGTCGCGCGCCGGCGCCGACCGCGCCTACGTCCTGACCTGACCGAGGAAGTCTCGTGGCCCGTGTAGACGTCATCATGCCCCAGATGGGGGAATCGATCGCCGAAGGCACCCTCTCGCGCTGGCTGAAGAAGGTTGGCGACGAGGTGAAGCGCGACGAGCCGATCTTTGAGATCTCCACCGACAAGGTCGATGCGGAGATCCCGGCGCCGAGCGCCGGCGTGCTCGCGGAGATCATCGTCCATGAGG
>JBMTXT010000084.1:0-8371 GCA_049453775.1 Gemmatimonadaceae bacterium
CGGGGGGCGCCGGCGCGCGGGGCTTTGATGGGGGCGCGGAGGTAAGCACGCGGGGCGGGTGGCATCGGAGCGCCTCGATCCTCCCGCCGCGTGGAGTCCCGACCGACCGGGACCCTGCCTGGCGCCGCACCAGGCACCACGGCGGGCGGCGGCGGCGCCTGCTGCGCCGGGACCGCGACGGCGATGCCCAGCATCGCCGCCACGAGCCAGCGCTGGCCGATCAGTGCGCTCTCCCGCGCACGAATTCGACGAAGGTGCGCACCGGGAGGCCGGTCGGTCCCTTCGGCATCACCACCAGATCGGTCTCCGAATAGGCGGTGCCTGCCACATCGAGATGGACCCAGGGCATCCCCTCGGCGAACTCGGCCAAGAAGCACCCCGCGGTGATGCTGCCCCCATCACGCCCCCCAATGTTGCGCAGGTCGGCGACATCGGATCGGAGGAGCTCCTTGAATTCGTCGAACAAGGGGAGCTGCCATCCGATCTCCCCGCCGCGCTTCGACGCGGCCAACACCTCATCGACCACCGTCTGATCGTTCCCCATGACCCCCATCGCGACATGCCCGAGCGCGATGACCACGGCGCCAGTCAGGGTCGCGGCATCCACCGTCGCCTGCGGTCGGTAGCGCTTGGCGAAGTGCAGCACATCCGCGAGGACGAGCCGTCCCTCGGCATCGGTGTTCTGGATCTCGATCGTCTTCCCGTTCGCGGCGCGCACCACATCGCCCGGACGGACCGCATCGCCGTCGACGACGTTGGTGGTTGCGCCGACGAGCCCGACGACGTTGATCTTGAGCTTCATCCGCGCGATCGCTTCCATGGCGCCGAGGACGCCCGCCGCGCCCGACATATCGAACTTCATGAGCTCCATCCCCGGCGCCGGCTTGATGGAGACACCACCGGTGTCGAAGCAGAGCCCCTTGCCGACGAGCGCCACCGGCGCGGCGCCCCGCTTCCCGCCCGTGTACTCGAGCGCGATGAGCTTGGGATCCTGCCGCGTCCCCTGCGCGACGGCGAGGAAGGACCCCATCTTCATCCGCTTCATCTCGGCGCGACCGTACACCTTCACCGTGAGACGATGCCGCTTCCCCATCTCCCGCGCCGTCTTCGCGAGGTAATCCGGGGTGCAGATGTTGCCCGGGAGCATCGCGAGCCGCCGTGCGATCCGCTGCCCTTCGGCGACGGCGATGCCCGCCGAGAGCGCCCGCTTCGCACTCGCGACGTCATCGACGAAGAGCGTGACCGCGGCCAACGCCTTCTTGCGCTTCGCTGCCGGGACCGGCGCGTGAAGCTCCTTGAACTCCCAGCTCCCGAGCGAGAGCCCGACGATCGCCCCTTCGAGCGCCGCATCGTGCAGCGCAGATGCCCAGAAGGTGCACGCCCCGACACCGAGGCCCTGCGCACGACGACCCGCCAAGGTCGCGGCGCGCGTCAGCCCCCTGAGGCGATCCCCCGATCCCATCCCCACGAGCAACACACGCTCGGGCCCACCGGCGCCCGGCGCGAAGAGGAGGAGCGCCTCATCCTTGCCCCCCTGGAAATCCTTCCGCCGCAGCGCACGCGACAGCGCCCCACCGAACTTGGCATCGACGCCGCGGAGCGCCGTCGGGAAGCTCGGCTCCGACGGGAGCGCCACCACGAGCAGCGGCGTCGCCGTCCGAGCCGGATCGCCGCGCTTCGCGCTGAAGGCGATCGCCATCAGACCATCCCCGCAATGATCGCGTCGCCGAAGCCCGAGGTCGAGACCTCGGTCGCGCCCGGCATCTGCCGCGCGAGATCATACGTGACCGTCTTAGCGGCGATCGCCCGTTCGAGCCCATGGATGATCAGCTGCGCCGCCTCATCCCACCCCATCTGCTCGAGCATCATCACACCCGAGAGGATCACCGACCCCGGATTGATCTTGTCGAGCCCGGCGTACTTCGGCGCGGTCCCATGCGTGGCCTCGAAGACCGCCGCCGCATCGCCGACGTTCCCACCCGGCGCGATCCCGAGCCCACCCACCTCGGCGGCCAGCGCATCGGAGATGTAGTCGCCGTTGAGGTTGGGGGTCGCGACGACCGAGTACTCATCCGGCCGGAGGAGGATCTGCTGGAACATCGAGTCGGCGATCCGGTCCTTGAGCAGGACCTGCCCCGCCGGCACGGCACCGGTCAGATCGTTCTCCGCGATCACCTGGCCCGCGAACTTCTCCTTCGCGAGCTCGTAGCCCCAATCCCGGAAGCCCCCTTCGGTGAACTTCATGATGTTCCCCTTGTGCATCATCGTCACCGAGGGGCGCTGGTGGCGGATCGCATAGCGGATCGCCATCTCGATGAGGCGCTTGGAGCCGAACGCCGACATCGGCTTGATCCCGATCGCCGACTGCGGGCGGATCTTCTTGCCGAATTCCTGTTCGATGAAGGTACGGAGCTTCTCCGCCTCGGGCGTCCCCGCCTTGAACTCGATCCCCGAGTATACGTCTTCGATGTTCTCGCGGAAGATGACCATGTTCACCTTCCCAGGGTGCTTCACCGGGGCGCCGACGCCCTCGAAGTAGCGCACCGGGCGGATGCAGGCGTAGAGGTCGAGCTCCTGTCGGAGCGCGACGTTGAGGGAGCGGATCCCACCGCCCACCGGCGTCGTCAGCGGCCCCTTGATCGCGATCTTGAACTCCCGCACCGCTTCCAGCGTCTCGGCCGGCATCCACTCGCCGGTGGTGGTATGCGCCTTCTCCCCGGCGAGAATCTCCATCCAGTGAATCTTGCGCTTCCCAGCGTACGCCCGCTCCACGGCGGCGTCGAAGACCCGCACGCTCGCGCGCCAGATGTCAGGGCCAGTGCCGTCGCCCTCGATGAATGGGATGATCGGCTGATCGGGGACGTGGAACTCACCGCCGGAGGCCTCGATGCGCTCACCCTTCGCGGGGACGCGCGCGAACTTGTAGGTCGTCATGTCGCGTGTCAGTTGGGGGAAGGAGGGAAAGTTAGTACCTTCCACAGATGACCGCGCTCCCCCCTGCGGCACCACCGCGCCATCTCGTCGGCCGGGCACTCCGACTGCGCTGTCCCGCCTGCGGCGCGCCGGGCATCTTCCGGAGCTGGCTGACGCTGCAGCCCCGCTGTCCCGGCTGTGCACTGAAGATGGATCGGGGGACCCCCGGGCATTTCGTCGGCGCCTATCTCGTGAATCTGATCATCGCCGAATTGCTCTTCGCCATCGGACTGGGTGTGTGGCTCCTCGCCGCTTGGCCAGGTGTCCCGTGGGACCTGGTGGAGCGCGTCGCCGTGCTCGCGATGCTCCTCGCGCCGCTCCTGCTCTACCCCTTCACGCGCACGGTCTGGCTCGCCGCCGATCTCATCCTCGACCCGCAGCGTCCCGGGGATCGGTAGGGGGTACCTCGTCTGGCGCGAGCGGACGGGCCGCGTCGATCAGGAAGTAGGCGCGCGTCGTATCGGCGGTCCGCGTCCCCGTGCGGTGATCGACGCGGTCGCGCTGAGTCTCGAGGACGAGGATCCCTGGGGCCGACAGGCGCCGGAGCGCGTGCGCTACGCGGAGATCGGCGACCGAGTCGATGGTCACCGTCCCCTGCGCCGTCTGGAGCCACCGCGTCAGCGCGTCGACGAGGGCACGCTCGCGTGCCGTCGTGACCTTCGCATCGAGCCCCACGCGCAGCCATTCGAACCTCGCCTGCGGCCGCTCGGCGAGCCCCGCGGCCGACGGCGCGATCCGGTAGACGCTCTGGGGATAGGTGCGGACCCCGAGGGCGACCTCGTCGACGGCCTCAAGCAAGGCGAGGCGCTCCGCGAACCGGGTGCGCACACAGGCGAAGAGGAGCGAGTCCCCGCCCCCGTCCCGATCACAGGCGCGGGGCCAGAAGGCGACCCAGCGCTCCTGACCGGCGCGCAGTGAGTCCTGGGCCACCGGAGAGAGCGACGTGTGGAGGGCGTCGTACCGCAGCGTCAGCTCGGCCTGCAACGGCCGGAGCCCCGCGGTGTCACACGCCGCGAGGGCGACCATCACGACGAGGAGCGAGAGCGCTCTCACCGGCGATCGGTGACCGACGGCGGGATCACCGGTGGGACCACCGTGGGCGGGATCACCACGGGGGGATCGATGGACGGGACGACCGCCGGCACAGGCACCGGGGCGCGCGTCGGCACCACGAGCTCGATCGGGTCGGCGTCGAACCCATTGGCCTCGCGGACCACCAACCGGATGGTGGTGACAGAATCCGTGAGCGCCCCGGCCAGCAGCGACAGGACGACAGCGCGGGAGTCTCCGGGGTCGATCCGTCCCACGAAGGCGGCGAGCCCGCTCACCGGTCCAGTGGCCGTGCCCGTCACGCGGACGGCGATCGCCGGCCCACGTCCGACATTCGTGATGGTCATCCGGAGGGTGGCCGTATCACTCGGCGGGAGGATGGAGTCGCCGTTGATGCTCGAGAGCACGAGCCCCTCCACCACCAGCTCACCGGGGAGCATCGATCGCGGCGCCACCCCCTCCATCTCGCCCTCGCCGCGTTGGGTCCCGATCGAGAGGACGGAATCGGTCCCAGGGAGCACGAGGCGGAGATCGGAGCGCTCGAGGGTGGTGCCATCGGCACCGAGCTGCTCGACGGCGCGAACGCGGAGCTCCGCCTTGCGGGTGAAGAGCTGGCGAGCGGCCTCCGGCGGCAACTTCAGGAGGGCCTCCGACCCGAGGATCGTGAGTCGGTACTCCTCCCGGTCGGCGTCATAGCTCTGAAGGACGACCGCCGAATCCCCAAACTCGACCTCCTGGCGGCTCGCCAGGATCCGCATCGCGCGGAGATTGGCGCGTCGGCGATAGACGCGCCGGCTCTCGATTGGATACGACCGCTGCGCTCGCCCGAGCCGCGTCCGATACGCCTCCGTGGGTTCGAACTGATCCTTGGGGGCGAACGCGGTCCGCAACGCGGAGTCACCGGCGACGACCTCGGGATCGAGGTGCGGGAGCCAGAGGCGGACGGTCGCATCCTGTGCACCTGAGGCGAGGAACCCCTCGGAGCTGAACGCCAACCCGTAGATCTGCGCCGTATGGCCACGGAGGACCGAGAGCGAGTCGCCGCTCTCCACATCCCAGATCCGGATCGTACTGTCCGAGGCACTGGCGAGGAGTCGACCGTCGGCACTCACGGCGAGAGCGACGACCGCGTCCCCATGCCCGGTGAGCCGCCGGACCTCGGTGAACCCGGTGGTCTCCCAGAGGCGCACCGACTGGTCGCGAGACCCGGCCGCGAGGAAGCGTCCATCGGTCGTGAAGGTCACCGTGACGTCGTCGAAGAGGGCGTCGGTGCTCAGCGGGAGGGTCTGGATCGCCTCGTCGGCAGCATCGGTGCGCCAGAGCAGGACCGACTGATCCCATGAGCCGCTGGCGATCCGCTCGCCGTCCGGGCTCACCGCGACGCCCGTCACCTTGCCCGCATGTCCGCGATAGGTGTGGACCGGCAACCAGGTCACGACATCCCAGAGCCGAACGGTGTTGTCCGCCGACCCGCTCACGAGCTGGCGACCATTCGGCCCGAAGGCCAACGCCGAGACGAGCGCGGTGTGACCGGCGAGGGTACGCGCCAGCTCACCGGTGGCGGCATCCCAGATCCGGATCAGGTTGTCGGCGGAGCCACTGGCGAGCCAGCGCCCGTCCGGACTGAAGGCGACGCAGGAGACGGGACCACCATCCCCGCCGAGGGTGAGGAGGAGCTCACCCGAGTCGGCATCCCAGACCCGGACGGTGCTGTCGGCGGAGCCGGAGGCGAGGAAGCGCCCATCGAGGCTGAAGGCCACCCCTGCGACCGCCGACTGATGCGCCGCGATCGACTGCACCAACGCCGCGGCCGGTGCGATGGGACTGCGCTCCGACGGGGACTGCGCCTGACCAACGTCCCCGAGCGCACCGAGTGCGGCGCACGCGGCCCACGTGGCGACGCAGAGCCCACGGGCGCGGGGGATCCTGCGCAAGCGAGACTGATCCAGGATGCGCACCCCTCCACTATTAGGCGCGGTACGCATTCCGGCAAGACGACCGCCGGAATCACCGCCGCCAGACGGCATCCGGGGAGGCATTCCCGAGGCGATCGACCGCCGCGACCGCCACCCCATCGATCCGCGCCCCCGGGAGGGCCACGGTGTCCTGCGACGCGCGGACCAGTCGCGCCTGCCAGCGACCCGCGTCACGCCAACGGACGAACCACCAGTACGTCTCCGCATCGCCTGTCAGGCGCACCCGCACCTGCTCCATCGTGGGCGACACCGTGAGTTCCGGGGTCGTGGGCGCGGTCGCATCAAGCCACGGGGAGGCGGGGGGGATCGCCGCGGCGGTGTATTGCGTCTCGACGAGGGTGCTCCGGAATCCCCCGCGGTCGGTGCGCACGCTGCTGCCATTGTAGAGAATGCTCCCCGACGCCCCGCCGATGCGCGTCGCCTGCTGCTGCCGCACCAACGCGACCTGATTGGAGATCTCCGTGCTGCTGAAGGCCGAACTGGTCCCATCGGCCACCCGGTAGGACGCGAGGCCGGGCCAGAGGTGCCGGCGGTTGTCGTTCTGCTCCCGCCACCAATTGAGCAAGGCGGGGAAACTCTGACCCGTGGACGCGATCGACCAGTACAATTGCGGCGCGAAGTAATCGACCCATCCCTCGGCGAACCAACGCCGGGAATCCGCGAAGATGGACGCATACGCATCGAGCCCCGAGACACCCGCGGGATTCCCGGGTCGCCAGATGCCGAACGGACTGATCCCGACCTTCACATGGGGCGAGCGGGCGCGCACCTCCTGATAGAGGCGTTCGATGAAGCGATTCACATTGGACCGCCGCCAATCCCCCTTGGAGAGCGTCCCTCCCGCGGCGAGGAAGCGCGCATACCCCGCGCTGTCCGGGAAATCGAGGTTGGGACAGCTCGGGCTCGGATAGGGATAGAAGAAGTCATCAAGATGCACGGCATCGATGTCGTACCGCTGCATGACATCCGCGATGACCGCGAGGGCATGGTCCTGCACCTCGGGCTCCCCAGGATCGAACCAGAGTTGCGCGCAGTGACGGCGCAGCAGATCGGGACGCCGCTTCCCCAGATGCGTCTCGGCGAGCCGGAGGGTGTCGCTCAGGTTCCCCGCGCGGAAGGGATTGAACCAGGCGTGGAGCTCGAGCCCGCGGGCATGCGCCTCCTCCACCGCGAAGGCCAGGGGATCATACCCGGGGTCGGTCCCCTGCTGGCCGGAGAGGGAGCGTGACCAGGGCTCGAGCTGCGAGGGAAAGAGCGCATCACCCGCCGCCCGGACCTGCAGGATCACCGCATTGAGCCGCGTCTGTTCCGCGACGGTGAGGAGGGTGCGCAGCTCCTCCCGTTGGGTCTGCACGGGCAACGCCGCTCGCGAGGGCCAGTCGATGTTGCCGACCGTGGCGATCCACATCCCCCGGAACTCCCGCTGGATCGGAGGGACGACGAAGGGGGGGAGCCCCTCATCGGGCGTGGGTGGGGTCGTCGGCGCCGTCGGCGCGGCGCAGGCGGCGAGGACGAGGAGCGCCGCCCATCGTAGTGCCCGGAGTGGGAATCGAACCCACATGAGGTTGCCCTCGGGGGATTTTGAGTCCCCTGCGTCTGCCGGTTCCGCCATCCGGGCCACTCCCCAAAGATAGTGAGATCCGCACCGCGATGCGGAGAATATGTCGCTAGGGGAGCGCGATGGGGAGCGAGGTATACCCGCGGAACTGGAACCCCGCCCGACGCGAGGCCCCGGCGCGCAGCACCATGGTCGGACACCGCGCGGCTAGGGCCGAGAGGAGCACGGCCAGTTCGAGACGCGCCAGCGGGGCGCCGAGACAGAAGTGGATCCCCCCGCCGAACGCGAGATGCGAGGGATCACCCCGGGCGATACGGAACGCATCGGGCGCCTCGTACCGCCGTGGATCGCGATTCGACGAGCCGATGCAGAGGCCGATTCGTTCGCCGGGCGGGATCTCGATGCCCGCATACCGCACCCCTGGCTCGAGCACCCACCGGCGGAAGAGCTGGAGCGGGGGATCCCATCGGAGGACCTCTTCGATCGCCGTCTCGACCGGGACCGTCCTCGCACGAAGTGCCGCCCACTGCGCGGGATGTGCCGCGAAGGCGGCGAGGCCATTCGACGCCGCATTCACCGAGGCCTCGTGCCCCGCCATGAGCAGGACCATCACGGTGCTCGTGATCTGCGCATCGGAGAGGCGATCCCCATCCACCATCGCGTCGAGGAGGCCGCTCAGGAGATCCTCGAGCGGGGCGGCCCGACGCGCAGCGATCAGCGCGCCGACGAGCGCACCGAACGTCTGGACCGCCGCCTCCGCCTCGGCCCGTTGGGTGTCCGTCGCCGTGGGCTCGTACATCTGCACCACCGCATG
>JBMTXT010000085.1:0-8373 GCA_049453775.1 Gemmatimonadaceae bacterium
GGCGATGCGACCGGCTCGACGACCGGTACCCTCAGCATCCTCCTCAAGGACGCGCCCGGCGATGTGCAGAAGGCGGTGGTGACGATCGATCAGATCTATCTCCAGCCCGGGACCGATTCCGGGGCGACGCGCGTCATCCTGCGCTCGACCCCGGTCACGGGGGATCTGCTCACGCTGCGCAACGAGGTGGCGACCCTCGTCGCCGTTGCGGTCGTCCCACCGGGGACCTATGGGCAGCTGCGATTCGTGATCAGTGGCGGATGTCTCGCCGTGCAGGGGACGACGGCAGGGAACACGAATGTCTTCGCGACCCCCGGCTATCCGCAGATCGCCCAGTGCACCACCGGTGGAGGGACCACCGGGGGGACGTTGCAGATGCCGAGCTTCGCGCAGTCCGGCCTCAAGGTCACCCTCCCGGAGGGTGGGGTGACCATCGGCGCCGAGGCGAGGATCCTTCTCGTGGACTTCGACGTCAGTCGCTCCTTCGGCAAGGAGGCGGGGAACTCGGGGCGGTGGGTGATGACGCCCTCGCTGAAGGCGACCGACTTCACGGCGACGGGGTCGGCGAAGGTGACGGTCTCAGCGACGCCGGCGGCCGCAGTCCTCCTCGGTGGCTTGGAGAAGGTCATCGTGACGCTGACCGACGGCGAAGGGGGGATCACCTCGCTCACCGGCGCCGCCCTCACGACATCGGCGACGGCGGCCGAGGTGACCTTTCGCTATCTCCGAGCGGGGACCTACCGCATCGCGGTGACCACCGAGGGGAAGACGTTGACACTCAGCGGGCCGAGCACCGTGACGGTGACGTCAGGCGGACTCGCGACGGTGGGGCTCGACCTCACCAATGTGACGACGCCCTGATCGACCCCTGATGGCGCGCATCCTCATCGCCTGCTGGGGCTCGCATGGCGACGTCGATCCCTCGATCGGACTCGGGCTCGGGCTTCGCGCGCGTGGCCATGCGGTCACGATCGCGACGATGCCCTACTTCGCCCCGGTCGTCGCCGCCGCAGGACTCGACTTCCACGCGATCCCGCCCGATGTCAGCCCGACCGACACCGCGGTGGTCTCGCGCCTCATGAGTCGGTGGCGCGGGGCGGAATACATCGTGAAGGAGCTCGTCGCCCCGCAGGTCACGGCGATGCATGCGGCGCTCCTCCCGCGCGTCCATGATACCGACCTCTTCATCAGTCACCCCCTCGCCTTCGCCGTCCCGATCCTCGCGGAGCGGTACGGGATCCCCTGGGCGAGCACGGTCCTCTCCCCGATCTCCTTCTTCTCGGCGACCGACCTCCCGATCTTCCCGCCAGCGCCTTGGGTCCGGCATGTCGAGCGGCTCGGCCCTTGGCCCGGCCGCGCGCTCGCCCGATCGGCACGAGTGATCTCGAAATGGTGGACGCGACCGGTCGCGGCGCTCCGGCGCCGCGAAGGACTCCCACCGGCCCCGAGCCCGCTCTTCGAAGGGCAACACAGTCCCCAGCTCGTCCTGGCGCTCTTCTCACAGGTGCTGGGCGCACCGCAGCCCGATTGGCCGCCGCACGTGGTGATCACCGGTCAGATGTTCCATGATGCCGCCCACGGGACTGCGCTCGCACCCGAGATCGAGCGGTTCCTCGCAGCGGGCCCCGCCCCGATCCTCTTCACCCTCGGCTCCTCCGCGGTACTCACACCGGGGCGCTTCTGGGCCGAGAGTCTCGCAGCGGTCCGCGCGCTCGGGCAGCGGGCAATCTTCCTCGTCGGGCCGGAGAATCAGGCGATGCTCAACGCGAGCTATCCGCCAGAGATCCTCGTCGTGGCGCGCGTGCCGCACTCCCTGCTCATGCCACGCTGCCGCGTGGTGGTCCAGCAATGTGGGGTCGGGACCCTGATGCAGGCGCTCCGCGCGGGGGTGCCGACCCTCGCCGTCCCCTTCGCGAATGATCAACCCGACAACGCGTATCGGGCGGAGCGGCTGGGCGTGGCGCGGATCGTCCCGGCACCGCGCTATCGGCGTCAGCGGGTGGCGATCGCACTCGACCGGCTGCACTCTGACCCCACCTATCGCGCCGCATCGGCGCGCGTGGCGGCGCAGGTACGTGCTGAGCGTGGAGTGGACGGGGCGTGTGATGCGGTCGAGGCGACCTTCGCCCTGCGCCGATGACCGAGGCCGTCTCGGGCATCGGCACGGGGGCTATCCGTGCGGCGTTCGCCCGATCGTCGTCCCCGCCCGTCCCTGCACCGTTCCTCGGCAGGTCGGAGCTCCACACTGACAGGCAAAGCTCGCACTCTGCTCGTTGAGCATCAACGCATAGTCGAGGGTGAGCTCCTCCCCCGCGGCGATGGGTCGCAGCGCGACGACGTCGAGCCCGCGATACCCCGTGTTCGGCGCGCAGCTGTGATTCATCGGCGCCCAGGCAGTGGGATCCTCGTCCCAGATCGCGTAGACCTCCTCGCTAATCGGGACGGCGTAGTGCCGGAAGAGCTCCTGCTCCGCGGCCTCCCACTGGGCGAGGACATGGGTCCGCGTGACGAGTCGATACGGCCGGCCCTCCCCGCGGAAGACGACCTCGCCGGTCGCCATCGCGCGACGCGCGACCACGCCATACCCCGCGATGGCATTCCCCTTCACATCATGGAGCGGTTGCCGCTCGCGATGCCGGGCGATCCCCTCCGCGATGATCCGCTCGAGGAATCCACGAGGGCCCATCGGATCGAGCCGAAGGATATGATCGGCGGAGGCCGCCAACTCCCCCTCGTAGAAGACCGAACAGGTGAAGTTCACCTCGAGGAACCAGAGCTTCCCCTCGGCGTCCATCCGGAAATCCATCCGTGCGTAGCCCATCGCCCCGAAGCCAGCGTAGATCCGTTCGGCGGCCTCGCGAAGCCGCGCCTCGACGGCGGGATCATCGACCGCGACGTTGGCCGCGGGATGCATCTCACTCGTCTTGAGTGCGTAGCTCTTGTAGCGGAACCCCTCGGGGAAGCGATACTCGACCGGGGTGAGCGCACTCCCCTTCCCTCGGCGCTCCGGATCCCCGACGACCAAGACGGTGAACTCACGCCCGTCGATGTACTCCTCGATCAAGAGCTCCGGGAACTCGTCTGCGAGGCGCACCACCTGGGCGAGGAGGGCGGGGCGGTCGCGCACCACCGAATGTTCGTCGACGCCGAGACTGTCCCCTGCGTGTGCCGGCTTCACGAAGCAGGGCATCCGGAGCGCCGCCACCGGCGAGAGGAGCCGATCGACCGTCTCGGTATCCCCCGCGCGATGCGCCGCCGCGAGTGCGCGTGCATCGAGGAGCATATGCATCGGCGTCGCGACCCCGACCGAGGTCGCGAGGTACTTCATGGTCGGCTTCGGGACGTGGAAGAAGGTCGCCGTGGGGCCGGTGTGCGGGAGATTCAGCGCGGCGAGGGCATGACAGACATCGACCCCCGGCGTATCCCATTCGTGATAGCCCTCGCAGAGGTTCACGAAGACGTCGAACCCCTGCGAGGCGAGTTCCTGCAGCTGGCGGTAGGTCGAGAGCTTGTGGATCGCCACATGATGGACGTCGTGCCCGGGGAGGAGCGACGACAGATCGCGCGGGGGATCGTAGTGCCGATAGTCGACGCCCGAAGTCGAATAGTCGGGCTGGAGGACGCAGACCTTCATGGGGTGTTCGCCGCCGCGAGGATCGCGCGCACGGCGCGGTGGTACGGGATCTTCGCGAAGCGGAGGATCGCCCCGATCGAGGTGTAGAGCTCGTCCTCGGAGAGTCCACACTGCGCATTCACCTCGAGCACCTGGAACTCCCCGGTCTTCCGATCGCGCCGGAGGTCGACGCGCCCATACCCACGCCCATGGACCGCCTGGTACGCCTGCCAGCTCACCTCGGTGATGCGTGCCACGAGATCGGCGCGCGCGGGACGATAGCGCCAGAGCTCCCCGTCGCCGCCATCGATCTCCGACTCCTCCTCGTAGAGCCCCCAGAGGCGATCGAAGGAGAGGAAGCGCTCCTCGCGCGGGATGGTCGGATTGAAGAAGCGCTCGACCGGGGGGTAGATCGTCGCGCGGCGACGATCCTCCGCCGACCCGACGATGAAGGTCGTGAACTCCGGCCCGTCGATGAAGCGCTCCACGAAGGCCCCGCCATCGGCGAGACTCCACCCGCGATACCCATCGTGGAGTCTGGCGAGCTGCGCCCGCAGCGCCTGATGCGAATGGACCACCGACTTGAGACCGATCCCCAGACTCCCGGCGGAGATCGCCGGCTTGAGGATCAACGGCGACCCGATCGACCGGAAGAGCGGCGCACATCCGACCCCATCACGTGGGACCACCGCCCACGGCGCGGTCGGGACCCCGGCGGCATCGAAGAGCCGCTTCATGACGATCTTCGAGGTCGTAAGATCGTAGAAGCGCTCGTCGGAACCAGTGAAACGGAGACCATGCTTCCGGAGCGTTCGGATGATGCTCAGCCCCGGCGAGCCGTTGATCTCGTCGCCATCACAGAGATTGAGGACCGTGGTCTCACGCCCCACCGACTCCTTCGCCATCCGCGCGATCACGCGCCGATGATCCTTCATCGAGATCGGCTGCCACCGCCATTCCATCTGGAGCGCATCGAAGGCTCGCGCGAACTCGGCGTGCGCCATCGAGTGGTCGCTGTACCAGGCGAGATTGGGATCATCCGTCGGGACGACGGGGACGAGGACCCAGACGAGCGGGGACGACGCGGCACCGCGGGGGCGGGAGGAGGCCATCAGCGCAGAGGCTCGCGTCGCATCGGTGAATGATTCAAACGTGGGCCGAGAGCGATCGCAATGGGGACCGCTGGGGGCGACGGGAGGCGGGGTGGATCAGACCCCGACCCGCTCCTCCGGATGGAGCCGGCCCAGCCGCCGGAGGACGGGGACGAACCAGGCGACCGACCCCACCACCACGAGGGTCGCACACCCCCCGATCACCACACTCGGCGCCGTCCCGAACCACCGGGCCGTGACCCCCGACTCGAACATCCCGATCTCGTTCGACGACCCGATGAAGAGCTGGTTCACCGAGGAGACGCGCCCGAGCATCCCCTCCGGGGTCCGGGACTGCAGGAGAGTGCTCCGGATGACGACGCTGACCATGTCGCAGAGCCCGGCGACGAAGAGGAGGGCGACGGAGAGCCAGAAGGCGGTCGAGAGCCCGAAGCCGATCATGCAGAGCCCGAACCCCGCCACGGCCCAGAGCAGGGTATGGCCCGTCCGCTCGAAGTCATGGTGGCGCGCCAGGACGAGGCTCATCACCACCGCCCCCGCCGCCGGCGCCGCGCGCAGGACCCCGAGGCCGATCGGCCCGACGTGGAGGATCTCCGCCGCGAAGATCGGGAGGAGGGCCACCGCCCCACCGAAGAGCACCGAGAAGAGGTCCAAGGTGAGCGCGCCGAGGATCACCGGCTCCCGGACCACGAAGCGCACCCCGCCGGCGACCGAGGCCCAGACCCCTTCCCCGCTCCCGTCGCGTACCGGTGAGCGGTGCCGAATCGAGAGGAGGACGAGGACCGCGACCCCCATCAGCACGGCATCGACCGCGTAGGCGAGGAGGGTGCCACCGAGGGCGTACAGGAGGCCACCGAGCGCGGGACCCACCACGGAGGCGAGCTGCCAGGTCCCGCTGCGCCAGGTGATCGCGTTCTTGAAGAGGGCGCGCGGGACGAGCTCCGCCGAGAGCGCCTGGCGCGCGGGTTGGAGGAAGGCCCGGGCGACCCCGCTCACGACGATCACGCCATAGATCGCCGTCACCCGATGGGTGGTGAGGGCCTCGACCCCGAGGGGGGTGGGACCGGCGAGGAGCCAGAGCGCGACGCTACAGAGGACGAGGACACCGAGCGCGATGAGGGCGATGGTCCGACGGTCGCGCTGATCGGCGACATGCCCCGCGTAGAGCGCGGTGCTCAGCGCCGGGAGCGCCTCGGCGAGACCGATCAGGCCGAGGGCGAGGGGGTCCTTGGTGAGGTCGTACATCTGCCATCCGACGACGGTCCCCTGGATCTGGATCCCGAGGGTCAGGGCGAAGAGGCAGATGATGTAGCGGGAGAACTTCGGGTGCCGGAGGGCGGCGTAGGGGTCGTGCGTCGCGGTCGGGGCCGCGGGGAGGATCGGGGTCATGCCGGCGCGGAGGCACCTCGGGTGAGGATCGCCGTCTCTTCGGCGATCTGTCGGACCGCGATCTCGATGTCGCGGCGGCGCGTCCGGAAGCTCAGCACGCAGATCCGGGCGAGGACGCGGCCATCGACCGTGCAGCCGGTCATCATGACATCGCCCCGCGCGGTGACCCGTTCGTGCAGGGCCTGCGTCGCGGCGTTCTGCGCGGCCAGCGTGGGAAGCGCGGGGCTCTCGAGGTGGAAGGCGAGAAGGGAGAGCTGCGGCGGCGCATCGAGCACGAGCCCGGGGACCTGGCGGAGCGCCTCCGCCGCCTCGAGCGCGAGGGCCCGCTTCTCGGCGAGCGCCGCGCGATAGCGCGCCGCGCCGAAGAGCTTGAAGGTCAGCCAGAGCCGGAGTCCCGGGAAGCCGCGGGAGAGATCGGGGCCGAACTGCGCGGGGTCGTAGAACTCGTCTTGGTTCGGCGGGAGATACCCCGCGGTCGAACTGTGCAGCGCGCGGAGCGCCGACCCATCGCGCACCAAGAGTGCGCCAGTGCCGTAGGGGAGGAAGAGTCCCTTGTGTGGGTCGAGGGTCAGCGAATCGGCACGCGAGAGCCCCTGCAAGAGCGGCCGGAGCTCAGGGACGAGATGGAAGCACCCGCCATAGGCGCCGTCGACATGGTGCCAGAGTCCCTCGCGCGCCGCGAGATCGGCGACGGCATCGATCGGATCGACCGCCCCGGTGTTCGTGGTCCCTGCGGTGGAGAAGACCATGAAGGGGGTGAGCCCCGCTGCGCGGTCGGCGGCGATCGCCTCCGCGAGGACATCGACCCGCATCCGGAAATCACCATCGCAGGGGATCGTGCGCACCCGGTCGTGATGGATCCCGGCGAGCTTCGCCGCCTTCTCGATGCAGTGATGGGCCTGTGACGACACGTAGATGGTGCCGCGACGGATCTCGGGACCCAGGAGCCGCTCGCGGGCACAACAGATGGCGTTGAACATCGCCATCGACCCGCCGGGGGTGAAGAGCCCCGCCGCCCCGACGGGGAACCCCATCCACTCGCGCAGCCAGTCGAGGACATTCGCCTCGAGTTGGACGAGGGCGGGCGCCGCCATCCAGACCCCGGTGAAGCGGTTCGTCCCCGCGGCGATGAAATCTGCGAGCGCCGCAGGATAGACCCCACCTCCCGGGATGTAGGCGAGATACCCCGACTTCGCGGTGTTGAAGGAGCGAGGGATCCACTCGTCGAAGAGGGGATCGAGCAGGGTCTCGAGTGGGACACCCTGCTCCGGGGCCGGCTCGCGCATCGCACGAACGAAGGCCTCGTCCTGTACCTCGCCACAGCTGGGCTGCTCCGGCAGCGTCGCGAGATAGTCGACGGTGCGAGACACGACCAACTCTCCCATCCGCCGCATGAGGTCGGGGGAGATGTCGAGCGAGGCGAGGTCGTCGGGGGGAAGGGTCTCGGGCACGAGTGAACGATACCGGGTTCGGGCCCTGATGCTATTCTTGGCGCCATGCCCCTCCGCTCCCTCACGGCCACCGCCCTCCTCGCCTTCATCGCGGGAGGCGCCTGCCACCGCGCCACCCCGTCAGGGAACGCGCCCTCGGCGCCGCGGCCCACCGCCACCGCCTCGGCACGTACCGCGGCCCTCCCGCCTCTCCGGATCGTCTCCTACAACATCCGCCACGGGCGCGGGATGGACGACCAGGTGAACCTCGCCCGCACGGGCGATGTGTTGCGACGCCTCGACGCCGACCTCATCGGGCTGCAGGAGGTCGATGACCGCGTCCGGCGCAGTGGGGGCGTCCCCCAAGCCGACTCCCTTGGCGCCGCCCTCGGGATGCACGCCGCCTTCGGCGCCTTCATGCCGTATCAGGGAGGGCGCTATGGCCTCGGCCTCCTCTCACGTTTCCCCATCACTCGTACGACGGCGCTCCGCCTCCCCGACGGCAACGAGCCCCGCGTCGCGCTCGCCGCGGAGATCGTGATCCCCCCCTTCGCCGATACCGTCGTGGCGATCGTCGTCCACTTCGACTGGGTCGAGGAC
This sequence comes from Gemmatimonadaceae bacterium, assembly GCA_049453775.1. Lineage (GTDB taxonomy): Bacteria > Gemmatimonadota > Gemmatimonadetes > Gemmatimonadales > Gemmatimonadaceae > Pseudogemmatithrix. Next base: position 8,145 of record JBMTXT010000085.1, read on the forward strand.
GATGGGTTCCGCTACCCCCAGGCGCAGGTCGTCGCGGCGGCAATCGACACCATGCGCCCCCCTGTGATCCTCCTCGGCGACTTCAACGACGACCCCGCCTCACGCACCCTCGCGCTCTTCCGCGCGCGCGCTCAGGAGCTCCCGAAGCCGGTGGAGGATCATTTCACCTTCTCGTCGACCAAGCCGGACCAGGAGATCGACTACATCTTCCTCCGCGGCTCCACCCGCT
>JBMTXT010000086.1:0-8293 GCA_049453775.1 Gemmatimonadaceae bacterium
CGCGACCACGCTCCTCGCGCGGGCGGGCGGCTCCCTGCGGCGGCTCGGGCAGATGCCGTTGGCCGCCCTGGCCGAGCTCCACGGGCTCGGGGAGACGCGGGCGCTCGCGGTGCAGGCGGCACTGGAGGTCGGGCGCCGACTCGCGGGGGAAGGGGTGGTGGAGGGGGAACCCATGCGGGGGCCGCGGGATGTCTGGCGCTACTTCGCCCCGCGTCTGGAGGGATTGCCGGTCGAGGAGTTCCACGTCGCGATCCTCGACAGCCAGCATCGGTTGGAGCGGGACGTACTCATCAGCCGCGGGATCCTGAACGGGTCGCTCGTGCACCCGCGGGAGGTCTTTCGCGAGGCGATCGCGGAGCGGGCCGCGTCGCTCGTATTGGTGCACAACCATCCCTCCGGGGATCCCACCCCGAGCCCCGATGATCGGGAGGTGACGGCCCAGCTCGTCGCGGCAGGCCGCCTCCTCGATATCCCGGTCCAGGACCACATCGTCATCGGGCGGGGGCGCTACCGCTCCTTTGCAGAGGCCGGTCTGCTCCAAGGGGGACCGGACGGGGGCGGCTGGGGGAGGTAGGGGCGGGGACGACAAGGGACGATGCGGCGGCGATGCGGCGGGCTCCGCCGCGCTTGCACCTTTTCCCGCGGCCGGCGATATAACGAGTATGACCGCCGCGCCCCCGCTGATCGACATCATCCCGGGCTGGGATCTCCAGGACCCGGAGGTCGCGAGTCGGCTCGACGCCGACCTACTCGGGCGCGCCTATCGGTTCAGCGAGAAGGCGCATGTGGGGCAGACGCGCCTCAACGGCGATCCCTACGTCACCCACTGTGTGGAGGTCGCACGCATCCTGGCGGAGCTGCACCTCGATTCGGTGACCGTCGCGAGTGGGCTGATCCACGATGTCGTCGAGGACACCGGGCGGACCGTCGAGGATGTGGAGCGCGAGTTCGGGCGGGAGATCGCGCAGATCGTCGATGGGCTCACGAAGATCGGCCATCTCCCGATGGCCTCCCGCGAGGAGCGGCAGGTGGAGAGCTATCGCAAACTCCTCCTCTCCGTCGCAAAGGATGCGCGGGTGATCCTGGTGAAGCTCGCGGACCGGTTACACAACATGCGGACTCTCGAGTGGATGCCGGAGGAGAAGCGGCGGCGCATCGCGCTCGAGACCCGGGATCTCTATGCGCCGATGGCGCATCGCTTCGGGCTCGCGGCGATGAAGGCGGAGTTGGAGGATCTCGCCTTCAAATGGCTCGAGCCCGACGAGTACAAGACCCTCGCGCGCCTGATCGCCGAGAAGCGCGCCGCGCGCGATGCGCGGATCGCCGAGATGATCGAGCCCCTCGAGACGACGCTCCGCGAGGCCGGCGTCCGGGTGCAGGAGGTGAATGGGCGACCCAAGCATCTCTGGTCGATCCACAAGAAGATGCAGAAGCGGGATGTGCCGTACGACGAGATCTACGATCTCTACGCCATCCGCGTCCTCGTCGACAGCGTGCCCGAGTGCTACCACGCCCTCGGGGTGGTCCACGGCGCCTGGACCCCGCTCCAGGAGCGGATCAAGGACTACATCGCCCAGCCCAAGTCCAACGGCTACCAGTCGCTCCATACGACGATCTTCGGGCCGCGCGGGACGCTCTTCGAGATCCAGATCCGCACCCGCGACATGCATCGGACGGCGGAGTATGGCATCGCGGCGCACTGGCTCTACAAGCAAGGGGAGAAGGGGAGTCGCGATCTCGATCGCCACCTCTCCTGGTTCCGGCAGGTGCTCGAGCTCCAGATGGACGCCGAGACGCCCGACCAGTTCCTCGAGTTCCTCAAGCTCGACCTCTATCAAGATGAGATCTTCGTCTTCACGCCGAGCGGGGACGTGATCCAACTGCCGAAGGGGGCGACGCCGATCGACTTCGCCTTCGCGGTGCACACGCAGGTGGGGCTCCATACGCAGGGGGCGCGGGTCAACGGGCGCATCGTCCCCCTCTCGCGCGAGCTGCGGAACTCGGAGACGGTGGAGATCATCCGCGCCCCCGCCGCGCGCCCGAATCGTGACTGGCTGGCGCATGTGCGCACCGGGCGCGCCCGCCACAAGATCCGGCAGTGGCTCCGCAACGAGGAGCAGAAGACCTTCGTGGCCGTCGGGCAGGAGATCCTCGACCGCGAGCTGCGCCGTCGCCGGCACCCGAAGCTCGGGGAATCCGAACTCCGGACCATCGCCGACGCGCTCAAGCTCCCGTCCATCGAGCACGTGCTGGCAGCGATCGGGTCGGGGGACATCGGGGTGACGGCGGTGCTGAAGGCGCTGCATCCCGAGTTGGACGAGACGCAGGAGGTGGCGCTCCGCCCGAGCCCGATCGAGCGTCTCATCGATCGCATGCGGCGCCCCGGTACCTCCCGTGGCCTCCGCATCCAGGGGGCCGATGGGCTGATGGTCCGGTATGCCCAGTGCTGCCAGCCGGTCCCGGGCGACACCGTCGTCGGGTACGTCACGCGCGGGCGCGGGGTGAGCATCCATCGGGGCGACTGCCCGAACCTCCTCGTCCTCGTGCACGAGCCCGAGCGTCGGCTCGAGATCGACTGGCAGGAGAGTGCGGGGGAGCGCTTCGTGATCCGCCTCGCCATCGAAGGGCTCGACCGCCGCGGGCTCTACGCCGATCTCGCCTCCGCGGTCAGCGGCGCTGGCACCGACATCCGGTCCCTCGAACTCAAGACCGTCGATGGGCGCGTGGCAGGCGCGGCGCTCGTCGAAGTGGAGAATCTCGCCCACCTGGAGCGCATCATCAGCGCCGCCCGCCGGGTGAAGGGCGTCACCACCGTCGCACGGCGGGAACGACTCGCCGACGGCGACGGTTAAGCCTCGCAGCCCGCAGATGCGCCACGCACCGCGCGGGCCCGCTCCCCCACCTCCGCCCCTTCCGCCATGTACGCTGCGATCCTGCACACGCACAACGCCCTCCGGTGGCTCGTCCTCGTCGCGGGGATCCTCGCCGTCCTCCGGACGCTGCAGGGACTGAACGGGACGACCCCCTTCGCCGCGGCGCGTCGCCTCGGGCTCACCTTCACCGCCGCGCTACATCTGCAGGTCATCACCGGGCTCCTGCTCTTCACGGTCAGCCCGTTCATCAAGGCGGCGATGGGCGACATGGCGGGGACGATGCGGAATGCGCCGCTGCGCTTCTTCATCGCCGAACATCCGACCCTGATGGTGGTCGCCGCGATCGTCGCGACCCTCGGTGGGATCGTCGCGAAGAACGCCTCGGATGATGCGAAGCGCCACCGGATGGCCTTGGCCTTCACGGTGGCGACGCTGGCGTTGATCCTCGCGGGCATCCCCTGGGATCGTCCCTGGATGCCGGGGCAGTGATCGTCGGCGTCCCCGCTCGGACGCCGACGCGCTGACTCAGATCAGGAACTCGGACGGGGAACGGCCCTCGGCGACGAGGGCCGCGAGCCACCGCGGCTGCTTCCCGCGGCCGGACCAGGCTTCCCCGTTCGGACCACGGTACTTGGCGGGCACCTTCCCGCCCTTCGCCCCGCCACGCGCGGACTTCGCCTTGCCCTTGGCGGCAGTGCCCTTCGAGGCCCCCTTCGCGGGGCGTCCGCGCTTCCCCGCCTTCTTCGTGCCGCGCGTCGCCCGGCGCCCGGCCTTGGCCTTCCGCCCGCTGCGCGCGCCGACCCCCGCCGCGAGATCCTGTAGGCTGAGCCCGAGACGCTCGAGCGCCTCCGAGATGAAACCGAGGGCGGCGGCACGGGTCTCGCGCTGCTGGGTCTCGATTCGCTCCAGCTTGGACTGGAGTTCGTGTATCTTCTCTCGAATGACGTCTGGGACGGCCGAGCGAGCCATGTGGGGATCCGGTAGAGGGAGATCGGGGGCGCCGGAACAGGCGCGGGATAATCGTGAGATAATCGATAACGGATTATCTCGCATTATGCCATCGGGGGTGGGGCACCCCGCCCGGGCCGCGCGATGACCGGGTTCAGCGTCCAGGCGCCGTTTCACCCCGCCGGGGACCAGCCCCGCGCCATCGCCGAGCTGACGGCGGGGCTCGTGCGAGGCGATCGGTTCCAGACCTTGCTGGGCGTCACGGGCTCCGGGAAGACGATGTCGATGGCGCATGTCATCGCCGCGCATGGACGCCCCGCGTTAGTGCTCTCGCACAACAAGACCCTCGCGGCGCAGCTCTATGGGGAACTCAAGGGCTTCTTCCCGCAGAATGCGGTCGAGTATTTCATCTCCTACTACGACTACTACCAGCCCGAGGCGTACGTCCCTGCCTCGGACACCTACATCGAAAAGGATGCCTCGATCAATGAGGACATCGACCGGCTGCGGTTGCGGGCGACCTCGTCCCTCATGGAGCGCGAGGATGTGATCATCGTCGCCACCGTCTCCGCGATCTACGGGCTCGGGGATCCCGTGACGTACCGGCAGGCGATGGTGACGCTCCAGGTCGGTCAGACGATCGCGCGCGACGAGATCCTGCGCGCCCTCGTGCGGATCCAGTACGGCCGCAACGATGTGAACTTCGAGCGCGGCACCTTCCGGGTCCGCGGCGACACCGTCGAGATCTTCCCGGCCTATGAGGAGCAGGCGGTGCGGATCGAGATGTTCGGGGATCTCATCGAGCGGATCACCAAGATCGACCCACTCACCGGGGCGACGATCGCGACGCTGGACCGGACGGCGGTCTATCCGGCGAAGCACTTCGTGACCACCCGCCCGACCCTCGAACGCGCGGTGACGGAGATCCGGGCGGAACTCGCGGAGCGATTGGCGGAGCTCAAGGGGGCGGGGAAGCTCCTCGAGGCGCAGCGGCTGGAATCGCGCACCAACTTCGACCTCGAGATGATGCTCGAGATCGGGACCTGTCCCGGGATCGAGAACTATTCGCGCATCCTCGCGGGGCGGCAGCCTGGCGCGCGCCCCGCCTGTCTCCTCGACTACTTCCCCGAGGACTTCCTCGTCGTGGTGGACGAGTCGCACGTCACCCTCCCGCAGATCGGGGCGATGTTCAACGGCGACCGTGCCCGGAAGACCACCCTCGTCGAGTATGGGTTCCGTCTCCCGAGTGCGCTCGATAACCGACCCCTCAAGTTCGAGGAGTTCCTCGCCCTCACCCCGCGCGCGGTGAATGTCTCCGCGACGCCGGGCGAGCTGGAGCTCTCGCTCTCCGAGGGGGTCGTCGTCGAACAGGTGATCCGACCGACTGGCCTCCTCGACCCGATCATCGAGATCCGTCCGGTGCAGGGGCAGGTCGATGATCTCCTGCACGAGATCCGGCTCCGCGAGCGGCGCGCCGAGCGGGTCCTCGTGACGACGCTGACGAAGCGGATGGCGGAGGATCTCTCCGACTATCTGGCGCAGGTCGGGGTGCGGGTCCGCTACATGCACGCCGACATCGATGCGATCGAGCGAATGGAGATCATCCGTGGACTCCGCCTCGGGGAGTTCGATGTGCTCATCGGGATCAACCTCCTGCGCGAGGGACTCGACCTCCCGGAGGTCTCCCTCGTCGCGATCCTCGATGCGGACCAGGAGGGGTTCCTGCGCTCTGATCGTTCCCTGATCCAGACCGTCGGGCGGGCGGCGCGGCATGTCGATGGGCGCGCGATCTTCTACGCCGATCGCATCACGGGGTCGATGCAGCGTTGCCTCGACGAGACCGCGAGACGCCGCGCGAAGCAGGAGGCGCACAACCTCGAGCATGGGATCACCCCGAGGGGGGTGACGAAGAGCACCGATCAGGTGCGCATCGTGACCCGCGTCGCTGACGCCCGTGAGGGGACGGCGGCGCGCGAAGGGGAGCGGGCCGCGCGGCAGACCCGGAAGAAGGTCGCCGAGGCGGAGCGGACCTATGGCACCGATGACCTCCCCGGGCTGATCGCACGGCTCGAGGAGGAGATGCGCGCCGCGGCCAAGAACCTCGACTTCGAGACGGCGGCGCGGCTCCGTGATGAGCTCTTCGATCTGCAGGCGGCGATGGGGGAGGGGCGTGGACGGCCAGGTCGTGGGGCGAGGCAGGGGGGCGGTCGCCGTGCCCGTCGCTGAGCTGACCGAACCGGAACTCCGCGCCTGGGGAGAGACCCTCGGTGCCTCGATCGCGTCGGGATCGATCCTCACGCTCGAGGGGGACCTCGGCGCGGGGAAGACCACCCTCGCGCAGGCGATCGCCCGAGGATGGGGCGTGACCGCCGAGGTGACGAGTCCCACCTATGCGATCGTGCAGGCCTACGCCGGGCCGCGCGGCCCGTTGCACCACCTCGATCTCTATCGGCTCGACCATCCGGCGCAGCTCGCGCAGATCGGGTGGGACGAGATCCTGCGCGCCGGGGGGCTCGTCCTGATCGAATGGCCCGACCGGGCGGGCGATGCCCTCCCACGCGATCTCCGCCGGATCCAGCTCGCCCATCTCCCCTCCGACCCGTCCCGCCGACAGGTGACCTGGTGAGGGCGACCGAGACGGTCACCCCCGCGCATGGCGGGCCCGTCGATCCCCTCCGTGGCGCCGTGCTCGCCATGGACGCGGCCGCGGGGCCAGGGACGATCGCCATCCTCCGCGGAGGGGTGGTGTGTGCCGACGCGACGGTCGAGATGCGGAGCATGGAGGAGGAGCGCTTCTTCCCCGCGGTGCTCGCGACGCTCGCGCGCGCGGGGGTCCCACTCGGTGCGCTCGAGGCGATCCTCGTCGGCGCGGGGCCGGGCAGCTTCACCGCGCTCCGCGTCGTGGGTGCGATCGCGAAGGGGCTCGCAGAGGGGCGCGGGATCCCGTGCTTCGCGGTCCCCTCGCTCGCGCTCACGGCGACCCCGCCGGGCGTGACCGCGGTGCGGCTCGATGCGTTGCGCGAGGAGTACTACGTCGCCACGCTGCACCGTGCGGCGACGGGGGCGCTCACCACGGTCGAGCAGCTGGGGTGTCGCCCTGCGGCGGCGTGCGCCGAGGCCATCGACGCGAGCCCGCACGCGCGAGCGGCGCCGCAGGTCCTCGCCCTCGCAGAGGCCCTGGGCCCGGTCGATCTCGCCACATGGGAGCCGCTCTATGGGCGCCTCGCCGAGGCGCAGGTGAAGTGGGAGACCGCACATGGGCGGTCCCTGCGGGCGGCGTCCGTCGCGTGCCGCCTGGCGACCCGGGACGATCTCCCGGCGATCCTCACGATCGAGCGGGGGAGCTTCTCCGATCCCTGGAGCGAGGCCACCTTCGCGGCGGCGCTCACCACCTCCACCGATCGCTGCCTCGTGGCCGCTCAGGCTGGGCGGGTCGTGGGGTACGGCATCATCCGTCAGGTCGGACCGGAGGCCGAGCTCCTGAACCTCGCGGGCGATCCGGCGGTACGCCGGCAGGGGGTGGGGGACGCGCTCCTCGCCGAGATCCTGCGCGGGCTCGACGCGACCGGGGGTGTCACCGTCTTCCTCGAGGTCCGGGCGAGCAATCTGGCGGCTGAGACGTTGTATCGCCGCCACGGATTCCTCCCGGTCGGCCGGCGGCGGGGGTACTACGCGGCCCCGAGGGAAGATGCCCTCCTGATGCGGCGGGCCCCGGTGGGGGCGGTCACCGCCGGCGATGATTAGCTTGGGGGCAGGTGTTTCCGGTGCGACTGCGGCGGCTGAACCGCAGTAGGGTGAGCGCGCGGACATTCCCCAACTAGGAGGCAGCATGAGCCGTAGCGTGAACAAGGTGACCCTCGTGGGCAACGTGGGTGCCGACCCCGAGATCCGCTCGACGAGTGGTGGGAACAAGGTGGCGCAGTTCTCCCTCGCGACGAGCCGGCAGTGGAACTCGGCGAGTGGCGAGAAGCAGGAGAAGACCGAGTGGCACAAGTGCGTGGCGTGGAACGCCAAGGGCTCCGGTCTCGCCGACATCATCGAGCGGTACGTGAAGAAGGGCGACAAGCTCTTCGTCGAAGGCCGCATCGAGTATCGGCAGTACGAGGACAAGGACAAGCAGACGCGCTACGTGACCGAGATCAACGTCCGGGAGATCGTCCTCTTGGGCGGCGGCCGCGGGGGCGATGGGGAAGGGCGCCCGATGCGGGCTGGGGCGGGAGCCAAGTCGGGTGGCGCCTCGGATGGGTTCGAGGAGTTCCCAGCGGCGATGGACGGCGACGACGATCTTCCGTTCTGATCGTATGCGCATGCGACGTCGGCTGCGCGCCCTGCTCATCGTGGGGTCGGTCCTCTCGACTGGCTCGGCGAACCTCGGTGCGCAGGCGATGTCCGTGGGAGCATCTCCCCAGCGGGAGATGGCCCCGACCACCCACACCGTGAAACGTGGCGATACGCTCTGGGATCTCGCGGCA
>JBMTXT010000087.1:0-8217 GCA_049453775.1 Gemmatimonadaceae bacterium
CCGCGGCGGTGCTCGCCGAGATCGGGCGATCGCTCGTGAACGTCCATGGGCAGCATGAGGCGCAGGTGCTCCTCGGCGGTGATGTCCAGCTCGAGCTCCTCGATGCCTTCGGCGGCGCGTCGGCGGCGCGAGCGACCACCACCGCGGCGCATGAGGCCCTCGCGGCGGCGGAGGCGGCGATCGCCGAGCTCGCCTCGCGGCGAGCGACCGCGCAACAGCGGGCCGATTGGCTGGCGCATGTGGTACAGGAGATCGGCGAGGCGAAGCTGCAGGATGGGGAGGAGACCCGGCTCGATGAGGAGGCGCGACGACTCACGCACGCCGAGGAGCTCCAGGGGCTGATCGGCGAGCTGACGGAGACCCTCGAGGGGGAGGAGGGGGTCCTCCCGCGGCTCGGGCATCTCCAACGGCCGCTCGCCTCGCTCCAGCGGATCGACCCTGCGACGGCGCGGCTCCAGGAGCTCTTCGACGCGGCCTGGTATGCGCTCGAGGAGCTCGCGCGCGCGTCGCAGGCCTACGCCGACGGGGTGGAGCATGACCCAGCGCGGCTCGATGCGGTGGAGCGTCGGCGCGAGCTGATCTTCCGGCTGAGTAAGAAGTACGGGGGGTCGATCGCCGCGGTGCTGCAGATGGGGCGCGAGTCAGCGGCGGAACTCGATCTCCTCGATACTGCCGGGCTCGATCTTCGCACGCTCGAGGCGCGGCGCGCGGCCGCGGAGACCGCCTATCGCGAAGTGGCGGCGACGCTCTCGTCCGCCCGGGCCCGAGCGGCGACGGCGCTGGCGGCCGCCGTCGATGCGCGGCTCCCGGAGCTCGGGATGCCCGACGGCCATCTCTTCGTCGAGCTCCTCCCGCTGGAGGCGCCGAGTGCGACGGGGGCGGAGCGGGTGGAGTTCCGCGTGGCGCTCAACCTCGGGCATGAGGCGCGTCCGCTCGCGCGGGTGGCGTCCGGGGGGGAACTCGCCCGCGTGATGCTCGCCTTGAAGACGATCCTCGCGCGGCTCGATGGCGTCCCGACGTTGATCTTCGATGAGGTCGATGCGGGGATCGGGGGGCGCACCGGGCTCATGGTCGGGGATGCGATGCGGGATGTCGCCGCGCACCATCAGGTCTTCGCGATCACCCATCTGCCGCAGATCGCGGCGCGGGCGCATCACCACATCGTGGTGAGCAAGGGCGCGCGGGGCGGGGTGACGACGTCCGATGTGTCGGTGGTCACGGGGGCGGCGCGGATCGACGAGATCGCCCGGATGTTGGGCGGGAGCACCGAGAGCGCCACCAGCCGGGAGCATGCGCGTGAGCTGTTGGAGACAGCCCAGCGCCCGGCGCCTCCCTCGACGCGTGCGCCGGGCGAACCGCCGGCGAGCGCCGCGCGTCCTCCGTCTGCTCAGCGCGCGCGGAAACGCGGATAGAACCGCAGTACGATCCGGTCCTCGAAGCGCTTGGGGACGATCCCCGCGCCACTCGCGACGGTCTGGAGATGCAGATAGCTGATCTCGAAGGCGCTCCCCTGGCGGCCACGGGCGCGGGCAGCGAGGGTGGAGTAGGTCGCGCCCAGTGCGGCACGGTGCGCGCTGGTCGCGGTGCGGTCATCCAGCGACGTCGCGTCCATCGGCAGCTGGCCCGGGAGGAGATCGTCGACCGGTGCGCCATCGGCGAGCGCATGACGGTCGGCCGCGGTGCGTCGCCACTGCCAGAGCGCGGTGAGGGCGACGTAGTCGCTCAGCTGCCACCGGGGAGCCACCTCTGCCTCGATCGCCGAGCCCGGGCGCACGACCGTGGGTCGGGTCCGCCACGCTTCGAGGAACTCCTGAGAGGGGAGGGAGGGCAATCGGAGGTCGCGGGTCACCGACCCGATCCCCTGCGCGATGCCCACATTCACGGTGGCCCAGAGCCGTGCGTCCCACACGAGGTCGGTGTGTGAACGCACCGTGATGGCGTGCATCCCGGTGCCGGTCCCCAGGTCGATGAGACTGGAGGGGTCGTCTGGCGTCCCCGTGCCGATGCGGAGGTCGACCCCGAGTGACTGACGGACCCCGCGGCCTTCCAGGGCGAATCGGCCGCGATCCTCGCGGGCGATCCGATCGACCACCAGGATCTTCGCGCCCACATGGACATCCCCGATCGCCGTGAGCGCGTTGTCGTTGAGCCGACGTGCGCCGTAGCCCCGCGTCGAATCGGTGACGAGCGCGCTGAGATCGGCGGCGGTGAGCGGGGTCTGCGCCCCGAGGGGAAGGGGCGCGCCCTCGAGCGAGGTGATCCCATAGCGCGACATCGCCGTCGCGAGGGAATCGCTCCGCGCGCTGAGCGCGGAGTCGATCGCCGAGCCCGCCATGGGGACGTAGGGCCGTCCGGTGGTCGTCGTGGTGCCGTAGAGCTGGGCGAGGCCGGTGGCGAACTGTCCGGTGAGTGCGGCGAGGCTGGCGACGCGCCCGAGCTCGGCCAGGATCGTCGGGCATTGCGCCGATGCGCTCGGGTTTGCCACACAGGCATCGCGCCGCGCGATCAGCGCCGTGGCGGCCGCGCTATAGCGGCCGATCGCCGTCCCGTTCGCCCCAGCGACCCCGGTGCCCAGGGAGATGGGATTGACCCCGACGGTCGCGCGCCCACTGTCGCCGCGCATCCGGAGCAGCGCCTCGGCGCGTGTGCGCACGAGTGTCGCGCGCACCCCGAGGGTGATCCGATCGGTGAGCCCATACTCGAGCCCGACCGGCGTCACGAAGAGGCGCTGCCGCAGATCGAGACGCGGGGCCCCCATCGTGCTGGCGAGGCCCGAGACGCCGAGGACGCTAAGCGAGGCGTCGAGCGGTCCGAGCAGCGAGAGGCGGGCGGCGTCGAGTGAATCCCCGGTCAGCGGGGCCCCGAGCCCCTCGAGGGTCCCGTCGCGCCACCGGTCTCGCTGCACCGACGACTCCCCACCGAGCGTCGCGCGGACGGTCCGTCGCGGGAGGGTGACGGCGTCCTCGGTGGGGCCGAGGATCCGCTGGGCATGCGCCCCCGACGCGCTGCAGAGGAGCGCGGTGAGGGTGACGGTGAGGCGCCGGACGGCGCGCGAGGTCCGAGAGAGGGGCACGGAGGACTAGTTTTGTGATACCGTGTCCGAAGATAACCTGACGCCCTCTGGGGCCGAGCCGACCCCGGCCGGGATCCCCGTCCCGTCCATTCCCTGGCAGGTGACGGGGAACCATTGGCTCGCCTTGCCCTGCATCCATCCCGGGGACGCGTCGATCCACGCGGTCGGGCTCCTGCATCGAGGCGCGCGCGCCGCGGTGGAGTTCGCCGGCCATGCCGACTTCATGCAGGGGCAGGCCCCCGCGCTCGCGCGCCCGCGGCTCCTGATCGACGGGGTGCCCGTCGCCCTCGGCGCGGGCCGGATCGCCTGGGAGCGGGCGCTCCAGTGGCTCCCGACCTTCACGGCGCAGGTCGGGGACCTCCTCGTCCGCGGGACGATCTTCGCGCCCTTCGGGCAGGACGCCGATATGGCCGGGGCGGTCTATGCGATGGCGCTCGAGAATCGCGGGAGCGTGCCGCACACCATCGACGTCGGGCTCGAGGGGACCCTCGGGCATCGCCAGATCCGGGTGCGCTCGCCGCGCCCCGCGGAGGATGCGCATCGCCTCACGCGGTCGGCGCACGATGTGGTGTTGCTCGATGGGGCGGCGGTCCCCGGGCTCGTCGCGCTCGCCATCGCGGCCGATGGGGCGGCGGCGGTGCAGATCGGGGAAGGGGCGACGCCGACGTATGCGCTCACCCGCACGGTGACGCTCGGGCCGGGGGAGCGCGCCGAGGTCGCGTTCTATCTGGCGGCGGGGCCGGAGCGCGATGGGGCGGAGGCGACCTGTGCGGTGATGCGCCGCCGCGGATGGCGCCCATTGCTCACCGCGACGCGCGACGCCGTGCGGATGCTCGAGCAGTCCACCGGCGTGGAATCACTCGATGCGTTGATCACGCGCCATCTCTGCTTCGCGTACTTCTTCTCGGTCGGGCGCGCGCTCGATGATGCGCACTTCTACATCGTGCGGAGTCGCGCCCCCTGGTGCCCGTCTGGGATGACGATCCGCGACTGGGAGGCCCTCGCCTGGACCGTCCCAGCGGTGCAGCTCGCCGATGCGCCGCTCGCCCGCGAGCTGATCCTCCGGATGTGCGAGGTGCATGGCTACGCGCCTGGGCGCGGGGTGCACTATCTCGACGGCACCCTCTTCGAGCCGGGGTTCACCCTCGAGGGAGCGGCCTCGTACGCCGTGGCGGCGGAGCGCTACATCCGAGAGACCGGGGATGATCAGATCGTCGAAGAAGGGGTCCTCGCCGATACGCTCTATCTCTCACACGACGATCTCGTCGCGCGGCGCGATGCGCAGCACCCGCTCTATCGCACCGAGGTGACCCTCGACGGGCGCCCGACGCCATTGCCGTTCTCGTTGCATGGCAACGCCGTGGTCGCCTTCGCGATGGATGCCTTCAAGAAGCTGCTCGACGAGGAGGGGGCGAAGGAGGTGCAGGATCCGGCGGCGATCCGCGCCGCGCTTCGGCGGCACTTCGTCACCGGGGGGGAGGGAAAGACCACCTTTGCCGCCTCGGCCGATCTCCGTGGCGAACGGACGATCGATGATGATCCGGTGGGGTCGGCGCTCTGGCTCCCCCTGTGGGAGGCGATCGATCGCACGGATTCCCTCTATCGCCGCACCGCGAAGCGAATCGGGGCCTCGGAGGCGCTGACGGTGCAGATCGCGCGGCTCCTCGGGCCTGATGCTGGGGAGATGCTCGAGTGGCTCCGTCGGGCGCCGTTGGCGAATGGCTGGGCGGCGGCACGCACCGATCCGCATGGGCGGGCGTTGGTGGACGGCGGCGATGCGGCGCTCAGTGGGTTGCTCGCCGCGACGCTCTGGTTCGCGGTCCATGCGCACGGGGTGCGGCCAAGCTAGCGGGCGACGCATGCGCCTTTCGATGCGCCTCGCCGAGCTGAGAGTGCCGGGGGTGGGAATCGAACCCACACGGGGGTCACCCCCCAAGGGATTTTAAGTCCCTCGCGTCTCGCCAATTTCGCCACCCCGGCCGGGAACGACGAACGGGGACGGCCGTGCCGCCCCCGCTTGGCCCTACACCTCCCTGCAGAGCGGGAAACGGGACTCGAACCCGCGACCCCAACCTTGGCAAGGTTGTGCTCTACCAACTGAGCTATTCCCGCGTCAGGCGAAGGTTAGGTCATCCCCGCAGAGGGGGCAAGACGATCGCACGCGGGTGCTGAGAATCGAGGGCCCCGCTGCCACACCGCCGCGCCCCAGGTGGCCCCCGAATAACCGACGGCACCTTCCCATCTAACTTTCCGCAATGCGCTCGTTCGGCCTCCCTGGCGACAAATCGATCTCACACCGCGCCCTGATCCTCGGTGCGGTGAGCACCGGTCCTGCGCGGATCCGGGGGCTCCTGCGTTCCGCCGATGTCGCATCGACCGCTGACGTGCTCACCGCGTTGGGGGTCGCCGTCCCGCCGCTCGATGCTCGGGAGGTGGTGATCACCGGCGTCGGGCTCCACGGCCTTCGTGCGCCACGGGCCGATCTCGACTGCGGGAATAGCGGGACCACCGCGCGGCTCGTGGCCGGACTCCTCGCCGGGGCAGGACTCCCCGCACGCCTCATCGGCGATGCGAGTCTCAGCGCGCGCCCGATGCGCCGCGTCGCGGAGCCCCTTGGCGCGATGGGCGCCGACATCACGCCGAGCCCGTCGGGCGGTCTCCCGATGACGCTCAGCGCGAGCCGACTCCACGCGCTGGTCTGGCGCAGCGAGGTCCCGAGCGCGCAGGTCAAGAGTGCCCTCCTCCTCGCGGGAGTGATGGCGGGGGTGCGCGTCGCCGTCGATGAGCCGATCGCCACACGAGATCACACCGAGCGGATGCTCCGCGCCGCTGGTGTCGATGTGCATCGCGAGGGCACGGCGGTCATGCTTGAGCCGACCGATCGGATCGCCATCGATGCGGTCGAGATCCCTGGTGATTGCTCGAGTGCCGCCTTCCTCCTCGGCCTCGCGCTCCTCGGCGGGAGCCCTCCGCTCGCCCTCCAGGATGTCGGTGTCAATCCCGGGCGCATCGGCGCGATCGAGGCGCTTCGGCGCATGGGCGCGTCAATCCGTTTCGAGGCAGAGCGCACCTCCGGCGAGGAGCCCGTCGCCACACTCGTCGCGGAGCCGAGTGCGCTGCGTGGGATCACGATCGGCGGTGCGGAGATCCCCGCCCTCATCGACGAACTCCCGCTCCTCGCCTGCGTCGCGGCGCGCGCCGAGGGGGAGACCGTGGTGACCGGGGCGGGGGAGCTGCGGGTGAAGGAGAGCGACCGGATTCGCGCGGTGGTCGAGAACCTGCGTGCCGTCGGCGCGGAGGCGGAGGAGCTCCCCGATGGCTTCGTGGTGCGTGGGAGCGATCGCCCGCTGCGCGGTCCCGTCCGCACGCACGGCGACCATCGGATCGCGATGGCCTTCGGCGTCCTCGGCGCCCTTTCCGGGAACGCGATCAGCCTCGATGACCGATCGTGCGTGGCGGTCTCTTGGCCTACTTTCTGGGACACCCTCTCTGAAGCCACGGGCACGTAGCTTTCAGCTTCCAGCCTTCAGCCCTTTCGGATGTCGCCTGAACCTCCCCCGATCGTGATCGCCATCGACGGCCCCGCCGCCTCAGGCAAGTCGTCCACCGCCAAGCGGGTCGCGGCGACGCTCGGTTTCCGCCACGTGGATTCGGGGTCGATCTACCGGGCGGCGACGGCGGCGACCCTCCGGCGGGAGCCGGACAGCGGGCGCTGGACCGAGGCTCTGGTCCTCGACGCGGCGCGGAGCGTCTCCTTGGAGCCTGGAGCGGGGACCTTCCACCCCCGGCTGGACGGCCAGGCCGTGGAGGAGGAGCTCCGGGGCACGGCGGTGACCTCGCGCGTCTCCCTGATCGCCGGGATGCCGGGGGTGCGGCGCTGGGCGAATGGGATGGTGCGGGGGGCGGCGGCGGGGCGTTCGGTGGTCTGTGACGGGCGGGATATGGGGACGGTCGTCTTCCCCGAGGCCGCGGTGAAGGTCTTCCTGGTGGCCGACCCGTCGGAGCGGGCGCGGCGGCGGGTCTTGGAGCGGGTGGGCCGGGCCCCGACCGAGGGGGAGGTGGCGGCCGAGGTGGAGGCGCTCCTCCGGCGGGATGCCCTGGACGAGCGGCAGACCCAGCGGGCGGCGGACGCGGAGGTGATCGACACGACCCACCTGACCCAGGACGAGCAGGTAGGCCAGATCGTGGCGCTGGCGCGGAAGGCGAGTATGGGCTAACTTCAGAGGCTTCACTCACTTCCACCCCATGCCTCGACGCGGCGAGCCGAACCCTCCGCGACCGGATGTCCACCTCATGACCGCCACCGAAGAACTGCTCTCGCCCGAGCTGATCGCCCGTCGCAAGCGCGACGCCCAGAAGGCGCAGCTCCGCCCCCTCGCCAACCGCCGCCCCGAGCTGTACGACGAAGACGAGCTCTCGTCGTCTGAGTTCGATGCGATGATGGAGATGTACAACGGGACCCTCGCCTCGATCGAAGAGGGCGAGATCGTGAAGTCCCGCGTCCTCGAGATCCGCGAGAACCTCGTGGTCCTCGACATCGGGTTCAAGTCCGAAGGGACGATCCCGCTCGAGGAGTTCAAGGACATGCCCGAGCTCAAGGCGGGCGATGAGGTCGAGGTCCTCCTCGAGCACCTCGAGGACAGCGAAGGCTCCGTCGTCCTGTCCAAGAAGAAGGCCGACTTCATGCGCGTCTGGGAGCGGATCCGCATCGCGTACGAGTCGGATCAGCCCGTCGAGGGCGTGCTCGTCAAGAAGATCAAGGGCGGTGTGGTCGTCGACCTCATGGGGGTCGATGCCTTCCTCCCGGGTTCGCAGATCGCGCTCCGTCGCGTCCCGAACATCGACGAGCTCCTCGGGCAGAAGTACGAGTTCAAGATCATCAAGCTCAACAAGCGTCGCCGGAACATCGTGGTCTCGCGCCGCGTGATCCTCGAGACCGAGCGCGCCGGCAAGCGCGAGAAGCTCATGAAGGAGCTGGGCAAGGACCAGGTCCGGAAGGGCGTCGTCAAGAACATCACCGACTTCGGGGCGTTCATCGACCTCGGCGGCGTCGACGGCCTCCTCCACATCACCGACATGTCGTGGGGCCGCATCTCGCATCCGAGCGAGATGGTCCAGATCGGGATGGAGCTCGAGGTCAAGGT
>JBMTXT010000088.1:0-8066 GCA_049453775.1 Gemmatimonadaceae bacterium
GAGGGCGGCGAGGGGGCCGAGGGCGGCGAGGAGGCCGGCGGCTCCGACCAGATGGAGCTCGGCGCCGGCGAGGCGTGAGGCTCTTGGCAGGTGAGTGTGCGGGGGTCCCAGCGGTGGCTGGGGCCCCCGCTAGCTTTCCGACCATGCGATCGATGCGTCGTGTCTCCCTGGTCTCCATCGTCGTCGCGATCACGCTCGCGGGGTGCCGCGCCGCCGACCCGAGCGATCCGACCATCGTGCGCGCCGATTCGGCCGGCGTGAAGCTCATCACGTCGGGCCCCGAGGATCTCGCCCTCCCGTGGACCTTCACCGAGATCGGGCCCCTCACCGACGCGGAGGGGAACCCCTGGGTCTTCGCTGCCGTGCCCCCGGGGCGGGTGCTCACCGATCGCGGGGGGCGCACCTATGTGATCGGTGGGGACACCGCGGTGCTCCGCTTCGGGCGCGATGGTCGCCTCGACCGTGTGCTCGGTGCCCCGGGCCGTGGGCCTGGGCAGTTCGTCCGACCGGTTCGCATCGCGGCGCAGGCCGACACGGTCATCGTCACCGATCCCGGGAAGGGGGCGTTGGTGCGGTTCGGGCCGACGCTCGATCCCGTCGAGGATCGCGCGCTCGCGGGCGGGCTCGCCCGCGCCGAATGGCATGCGTATCGCACCGGGGGGCTCTGGCTCATCCACGGGCGTGGCGGTGAGGAGAGCCTTCGCCGCACCCTGCTGCGGGCCGACACGCTGGCGAGTGCGCCCCTGCTGGAGGCGGCGGACGCCGCGATCCTCGCCCACGCCGATGGGCCGCGACTCGTAGCGCATCGGCCTGCCAGCTACGAGATCCGCCTCTACGAGGGACCGCGGCTCCTCGCGATGGTGCGTCGTCCGCTGGAGCCGGCGCAGGTCGCGCTCCAGCACCTCGCCTTGCACAAGGACGGGACCCTCTGGGTCGAGCGCACGGTGCCGGGTTCGGCCGAGCCGGCACGGCTGGATGTCTTCGGGCCCGATGGCGTCTACGTGGGGACGGTTCCCGGCCGCGGGGTCCCGGTCGGATATCTCCCCAATGGCGAGGTCCTCTTCGTGCGGGCCCGCGCCGAGGGGTCTGGGGTCGTCATCGTCCGCACCACCATCATTCGTCGCTGAGCGCGTCGCGGCAGATCCCGCATCGCGCCTCATCTTCTCCCATCGTCCATCGATCCATGCGTATCGTCACCGCCGTGCTGTTCGCCGTCGTCGCCTCTGGTGGGTTGGCACCTCGGCTCTCCGCGCAGGTGGCCCCCGCGGCCCCCACCATCGTGATCCTCGTCCGCCATGCGGAGAAGGCGGCCGCACCGGCGAACGATCCCCCGCTCACGGCGCGCGGGACCGAGCGCGCGGCGGCGCTGAGCGAGGCGTTGCGCGAGGCGCAGGTCGCCGCGGTCTATCACACGCCGATCCTCCGGACGCGCGACACCGCGCGACCGGTGGCGGCGCGGTTCGGCCTCACCCCGCAGCTGATCCCGATGGCGCCACGGGGGGCGCAGGGCGACTCGATCGTCGCCATCGCACGCCGGCATCCCGGGCAGACGATCGTCCTCGTGGGGCACTCGAACACGATCATGCCCTGGCTCGCCGCGCTCGGGGGCCCTACGCGTCCCGACCTCTGCGACCATGAGTACGATGGGCTCTTCACCGCGATCCTCGATGGGAAGACCCCCCGGGTGATCGACGGCCGGTACGGTCCGCCGAACCCCACCCAGGCGACGGGGACGGCGATGCATTGCGGGGCGCGGTGACGGGGGGGAGATTCCGCTGATGATCCGCCCCTCGCTCGCCCAGGACCACGAGCCGCTCGTCTCGCTCGACGAGATCCGTGCGGCGGCGGCGCTGCTGCGCGGCGTCGCGGTGCGGACCCCGCTCCTCCCCTGCGACCCGCTCACCGCACAGCTCGGGACGCCGGTCCTCCTCAAGCCGGAGATGCTTCAGCGCGGTGGGGCGTTCAAGTTCCGCGGTGCCTACACTTTCCTCGCGCGGCTCTCCCCTGAGGCGCGCGCCCGCGGGGTGATCACCGCGAGCTCGGGCAATCATGGCCAAGCCGTCGCGCTCGCCGCCAAGCTCTTCGGTGTCGCCGCGACCATCGTGATGCCCACCACCGTCCCGCGCGCCAAGCGCGACAGCGCCGTCCGACTCGGCGCGCGGTGCTTCTACGCCGGCGTCACCACCGCGGAACGGATGACGCGCGCCCTGGAGATCGCCGAGGCCGAGGGGCTCACGATGGTCCCGCCCTATGACGACCCGACGATCATCGCGGGGCAGGGGACGTTGGGGCTTGAGATCGCCGAGGACTGCCCGCAGGTCGGAACGGTCCTCGTCCCGATCGGGGGTGGTGGCCTCAGCTCTGGTGTGGCGACGGCGATCAAGGCGCTCGCGCCGCAGGCGCGGGTGATCGGCGTGGAGCCCGAAGGTTCAGCTAAATACACGCGCGCCGTCGCGGCGGGAGAGCCCGTGACGATCCCCGCCGATCCCGGCGGCCTCGCCGATGGGCTCCTCGCGGTGCGGATCGGGACGCGGAACTTCCATCATCTGCACGCGCACATGGATGAGGTGATCACCGTCCCCGATGCGCTCCTCCCCTGCGCGGTGCAGTTCCTGTTGGATCGGATGAAGATCGTGGCGGAGCCGAGTGGGGCGATCACCGTCGCGGCGCTCTTGGATCAGCGCGTCGCGGTGCAGGGGCCGACGGTCTGTGTGCTGAGTGGCGGGAATGTGGAATGGGATGGCCTGAGCGCCCTGATCGGCGACGGAGGGATGGCCCGATGACGATGCGATGCCCGAACTGTCGGGCGACCTATGGGGACGACGCGCGCTTCTGCACGAAGGATGGGGGGAAGCTCGTCCCGGTCCCAGGGACCGGTCCCACGGACGTGGCGCCACCGACCCCAGCCCCGGTCGCACCAGCGGTCGGCGCTTCGGTACCTCCCGCAGGCGATGGAGGTGAGGTGACCCTCGCCGACCTCGGCGAGCAATCCAGGATGGTCGGGAAGATCCTCGATGGGGCGTATCGGATCGAGCGGAAGCTCGGTGAGGGGGGGATGTCGTACGTCTACCTCGGCGAGGAGCTCGCGACCGGGGCGCGCTACGCGATCAAGATCCTCGCGCCGAATCTCGCGAAGGATGCGACGGCGATGGCCCGCCTGCGCCGCGAGGCACTGCTCGGCGGGAAGCTCGCGCATCCCCACGTCTGTCACATCGTGAAGCTCGGCGAGACCGCCGGTGGGCTCGTCTACGTGGTGATGCCTTTCATCCAGGGCGAGATCCTGAGCGATCGGAATTATCGCGTACGGCAGACCTCACTCGCCGACACCGTCACCTTCGTCTCCCAGGTCGCGGCGGGGCTCCAGGTGGCGCACGACCTCACGATCGTGCATCGCGACCTCAAGCCCGAGAACATCATGGTCTGCAAGGACGCCGCGGGGCAGGAGTTCGCGGTGATCATGGATTTCGGACTTGCGAAGGCGCGGCAGGCGGGTGCCGAGCTGCAGAAGCTCACCTCGACGGGGATCGTCCTCGGGACGCCGGAGTTCATGAGCCCCGAGCAGCTGCGCGGGAAGGCCCTGGATGGGCGCACCGACATCTACGCCCTCGCGCTGATGGCGTTCGAGATGCTCACGGGGAAGCTCCCCTTCGAGGGGCGCAACCAGCAGGAGATGATGATCGCGCGGCTCCGCTCCGAGCCGACGCCGATCCGGAGGCTGCGGTCGGACCTCCCCTCGACGGTCGAGGCGGTGTTGTTGAAGGCGATGGCGCGTGCCGCCGACGATCGCTACGCCACGGCGCCCGAGTTCGCCGAGGCGTTGCGGCGCGCCGCGGGGTGAGTGGGGCGGTGGATCCCGCGCGCTCCGCACCGGACGAGACCTATCCGTCGCCGAGTCTCGCGACGCGGCTGACCGCGGTGGCCTCGCGGCTCCTCATCCGGCGGGTGATGGCGGCGCGCACGCTCGATCTCGCGCGTCTGCGCCGGGCGATGCGGGCCCGTCGGCTCCTCCCCGCGCGCCTCCCGCGCGCGGTCGCGGTGGAACCGACGACGATCGGGGGCGTGGTGGGGGAGTGGTGTCGGCCGCGCGGCGCCGACCCCGCCCGGGCCATCCTCTATCTGCATGGCGGGGCGTATGTGGCGGGGCGGATCGAGGATTTCCGCCCCTTCGCCACCTGGCTCGCTCAGCGGAGCGGGATCGCGGTCTGTTCCCTCGCGTATCGTCTGGCGCCGGAGCATCCCTTCCCCGCCGCCCTCGACGATGCCCTCGCGGCGGTGCGTGCGCTCCTCGCGCAGGGGATCCCCGCGTCGCGCCTCGCCCTCGTCGGCGACTCCGCCGGTGGGGGGTTGGCGCTCGCCACCACGCTCGCGCTCCGTGAGACGGGGGAGCCACGCCCGGCGGCGCTCGCGGTGCTCAGCCCGCTCACCGACATGGCGGCGACCGATGGCTCGCGGCGCACGAACGCGGCGCGTGACGATGTCCTCTCGCTCCGGCATGCGGAGACCCTCGCGCGGTGGTACGCGGGCGCGACCCCGCTCGATGCCCCGCTCCTCTCCCCGGTCCGTGCCGATCTCACCGGGTTCCCGCCCACGCTGATCCATGTGAGCGACGCCGAGGTCCTGTTGGACGATGCGACGCGGCTCGCCGAGCGGCTCCGCGGGGTGGGGGTCCCGGTGGAGCTCGAGGTCTGGCCTGGACTCCCGCACGATTGGCATGCGAGCGTCCCGCTCACGCGGGAGGCGCGGGAGGCCGTTCAGCGGGTCGGCGTCTTCCTCGCGCAGCAGCTCGGGGCGACGAACGGCTGATCCTGGTTTCAGGCGTGCGCGACAGGTGCGCGACGCGTATGCCCGGGGGGCGTGCGGGGACTCAGCGCCCGCGCTGCTGGAGCTCCACCAGGAGACACCGGTCTTGCACCACATCGACCCCGGCGCGCGCTAAGGTCTCCGCCACCTCGTCGTGGCGGATCCCGAGCTGGAACCAGACGGCGCGGGGGCGCGCCGCCAACAGATCATCGAGATGCGCGGGGATGTCCTGCGGGCGTCGGAAGACGTTCACCAGATCGACCCGCTCCCCGATCGCCGCGATGCTGCGGTGGACCGGGACCCCGAGGATCGCCGTCACCTCCGGGTAGTAGACCGGGACGGGGATGATCCGGAAGCCGGCCTGCTGGGCATAGGCGGGGACGTCGTAGGCCGGGGCGGGGCGGTCCCCCGTCTTGATCCCGAGGACCGCGATGGAGCGGGTCCGGTCGAGAAGGGCGGCGATCCCCTCGGGGTTCTCGATCAGGTGCTGGCGCCAGTCGGTCATATCGAGTGAAATCAGCCCCGAAACCGGGTAGATTCAAGGGTTGTCCACCCTGACCCATCCCCCGCGGAGAGACCCCATGCGGATGCTCGTGCTCGGTGCCGGCCTTCAGGGTTCGGCGTGTGCCTATGACCTCCTGCAGAACCCGGCCATCACCGAGGTCCGCCTCGCCGACCAGCGGGTCGACCGGCTCCCCCCCTTCCTCCAGCCCTACCTCGGGAAGGGGCGCCTGACCACGATCCAGCTCGACGTGAAGGATGCCAAGGCCGTCGCCGCCGCGATGCAGGGGGTCCAGAGCGTGATGTGCGCCCTCCCGTACTACCTCAACCTCCCGATGACGGAGGCGGCGATCGCCGCGGGGGCCCACTTCTGCGATCTCGGCGGGAACACCGAGATCGTCCAGCAGCAGCAGCGCCTGCAGGCCCAGGCCAAGGCCAAGGGGGTCACGGTCGTGCCCGACTGCGGGCTCGCCCCCGGCATGGTGAACATCCTCGCGCAGCTCGGGATCGACCGCTGTGACACGGTCGATTCGGTGCGGATCTTCGTCGGGGGGCTCCCGCAGCACCCCGAGGGCCCGCTCAACTACCAGATCGTCTACTCGATCGAGGGGGTCCTCGACTACTACACGACCCTCTCGTGGATCCTCCGCGATGGGAAGCAACAGCAGATGAAGGCGCTCTCGGAGATCGAGCCGATCCACTTCGACGCGCCGGTGGGGGAGCTCGAGGCCTTCCATACCGCCGGGGGGCTCTCGACGATGGCCTTCCGGTACCAGGGGAAGATCCCGAACATGGAGTACAAGACCCTGCGGTATCCGGGCCATGCGAAGATCATGGAGGCGATCCGGGAGCTCGGGCTCCTCGAGCTCGAGCCGGTGCAGGTGAAGGGGACCACCGTCGTCCCGCGCGAGGTGGCGATCGCGCAGATGCAGCCGCGACTGACGAAGACGAACTCCCCCGACCTCGTCGCGCTGCGCGTCGTCGTCACGGGGACGAAGGACGGGAAGTCGATCACGCACACCTTCGAGCTCGTCGATCGCTACGATGCGGCGCACGGCATCAGCGCCATGATGCGGACCACCGGCTACTCGCTCTCGATCACGGGGCAGTTACAGGCGGCGGGGGCGGTGACGCCGGCCGGCGTCCATACCCCGGACGAGTGCATGCCGGGGGAGCGCTACATCGCCGAGTTGGCGACGCGCGGGGTCATCATCAAGCAGACGGTCAGCTGATCCGGGCGCCGCGAGGGGCCGCCGGCCGCGTCATCCCATCCGGATGGCGCGGCCGTTTCGTTGCTCAGCGGGAGAAACTCGCGAGGGTGACACCCATCGCATCGATCGCGGTGCGGGCGCGCCACCGATCGGCGCCGTTGTAGATGAACGAGAAGGCGAGCTGTTCGCCGTTCTTGGCGGTCACATAGCCCCCGAGGGAGACGACCTCACCCGTGGTCCCCGTCTTGGCGCGGAGGTTCCCCTGCGCCGCGGTGCCCCGCATCCGGTTCTTGAGGGTCTCGGTGCGGCCCGCCACCGGGAGGGAGGCCTGCATCACCGGGCCCCAGGACGCCGAGCGCGAATAATCGAGGAGCTGGATCATCGAGCGCGGGGTCACGCGATCGAGGGTCGAGAGCCCGCTCCCGTCCGCCGCGAAGACCGCGCGGCGAGGGATCCCCACCCGCTCGGCCAGGAAGGTCCGGAGCGACTCGTTCGCGATCACCGCTGAGCCCACGGCACCGGAGGAGCGCGCGGTGTTGCGGAAGAGGAGCTCGGCGAAGTGGTTGTTGCTCTCCCCGTTCATCGTGGTGACGAGGGTCGCCACCGGTGGGGAATCCCACGCGGTCACGAACTGCGTGGCCCCCGTGGCGCGTCCTATCCGGGTCACTCCGGTCACCCGGACGCCCTGGGCCTCGAGGGCCGCGCGGAAGGCGGCGGCCACGAACTGCTCGGGCTGCTCGATGACGACCTGATAGGTCCGCGGCGCGCTCCGGGCGCCGATCCACCCGCTCACGCGGTATTCGTTGGTGAGGGTGTCCTGCCAGACGCGGATCGACGCCCCGCGGGCGTTGGGGCGCACCGTGACCGCCGAGCGGAGATCGAGCCCGCTCACCGGCTGACCGAAGGCCACCTGGGCGCCGCGGGTCGAGGGGCGGACGGTGATCGTCGTGAGGTTCTCGTTGAAGGAGAGCGCCGAGACGCGGGTCCCGTAGCTGGTCTGGAGGTGGCGCGCCCGCCATCCGTCGGGGACGCGCTGTCCGTCGAAGGCCGAGGCGTCCCCGATGAGGTCGCCATGGATCTCGCGGATGCCTGCGGCGGCGACTTGGGCGGCGAGGGCGTCGAGGGGCTGGAGCCCCGGCGTTCCCCCCGCGACCCGCGGGGCGAGGGAGGGATCGCCCGCGCCCTTGAGGATGAGATCGCCGGCGAGGATCCCATTCGTGCGGACCGACCCGGTGCGCAGCACCTGGGTGCGGAAGCGATGGTTGGGGCCGAGGCGCTCGAGGGCGATCGCCGCGGTATAGATCTTCATCGTGGAGGCGGGGAGCAGGAGCTCGTCGCCGTTGTGATCGTAGAGGGTGTCGCCGTTGGAGAGGGAGACGACCATCACCCCCCAGCGCCCGCTGTTGGTCGCGTTGGCGAGGAGGGTGCGGAGGTGCGATTCGAGGGCGTTGGCGCCGGTCAGGGAGGCGGCGGCGATCTTCGGGCGCGGGGCCGCCTTCGGCCGGCTCTTCGCGGCCGTGGCGGTCGCCGTGGGGGGGGGGGTGGGGGGCTTCG
>JBMTXT010000089.1:0-8048 GCA_049453775.1 Gemmatimonadaceae bacterium
CCACCGGGACGGAGACCCGCGTGTGGATCGCGATCCTCCTCGCCTTGGACGCGATCGCCTTCCTCGGGATGGGTGCGGCAGACTCGCTCGGCGCGCTCTTCGCGTGGCGTGCCATCGATGGGCTCACGCATCTGCCGGCCTTGAGCTTCCTGATGATCGCGGCCAACCGCGCGGGTGGGGAGCGGCGCGGCGCCTCGCTCGGGATCGTCGCGACGGCCCTCATGATCGGCGTCGGGGTCGGCCTCCCGGTCGGCGGCCTCCTCGCGAATCGTGACCCGCATCTCGTCTATCCCGTGGGCGCAGTGCTCCTCGGCCTCGCCGCGGTCACCGCGCTCGGCACCCCCACCGCCGCGCTGCGCAGAGATCGCCCGCGCTCGCGCTACGTCTGGGATCGCCGGCGCCTCGCGAGCTGGATGCCGCTCGCCTATGGCTTCGCCGACCGTTTCCTGATCGGGGTCTTCTCCTCGACCTTCACGATCTTCCTCACCGAGGTGCATGGGCTCGACCCGGCCACGCGCGGGATGCTCATGTCGCTCTTCCTCTTCCCCTTCGCCCTCCTCTGCTGGCCGGCGGGGCGCGCGGCGGACCGCTTCGGGTGGTTCGGGCCGATCCTCCTCGGGAACATCGGCTTCGGGGTGCTCTATGCGACCTACGGCGTGCTCCCCCTCGGGTGGCTCCCGGTGGCGATGGTGGTCTCGGGGGCGTTGAGCGCGCTCATGTTCTCCCCGAGCCTCGTCCTCGTGAGTGAGTTCGCCCGGCGCGGGGCGGGCGAGGGGCTCTTCGGGGTCTTCCAGGTGGCGGGGTCGTTCGGCTTCCTCGCGGGGCCGATCGTCGGTGGACTCTTGGTGGAGACGCTCCGAAGCCCCGAGGGGGCGCCGCGCTGGGCGACGATCTTCTCGAGCGTCGGGATCGCGCTCGTGGTGCTCGGACTCGTGAGCTGGCGGGTGCTCGGCCGACTCCATCGCGAATGGGAGACCCCCTGAGATGCCCGAGTCCTCGACGCCGAGTGCACGGGAGGTGAGACCCGCCGAGCGAATCGGGGGACGTGTGAACGTCCCGCGGATCCCTCCGGCGACGCCGCACCGGGGGAACCCGCTCCTCCAGCGGATCATGATCGCGCTGCTCCGCCTCACCGGGTGGCGCTTCGCCGGGACCGACTTCCCCGATGTCCCGCGGATGGTCCTGATCGTCGCACCCCACACCTCGAACTGGGATTTCCCCCTCGGGGTGATGGCGATGTACGCCCTCCGCATCCGCGGCACCTATCTGGGGAAGCACACCCTCTTTCGCTTCCCGCTCGGGATCCTGATGCGGTACTTGGGGGGGATCCCGGTGGATCGCGGCTCGAGCCAGGATGTGGTGGGCCAGACCGTCGCGATCGCGCAGGGGATGGAGCGCGCGATCATCGTCATCGCCCCAGAGGGGACGCGGAAACTCGCCCCCAAGTGGAAGACGGGGTTCTACCGCATCGCGCAGCAGGGGGGGATGCCGATCTTCCCAGTCGCCTTCGACTACGCACGGAAGGAGATCCGTTTCCTCCCCCTCTTCCACCCCACGGGGGATCTGGAGGCCGACCTCGCCGCGCTCCGGGCGAACTTCACCCCCCAGATGGCCAGGTATCCCGCCCAGTACGCCTAAGCGGTAGAATCTCCTGATGACCTCTCGCCGCCACTTCCTCCTCGGGCTCGGCGCCTCGGCCCTCGCCCCGCTGGCCCTGCGAGCCCTCCCTGCGATGGAGCGTCTGGAGATGACTGGATCCGATGGAGCCCCGCTGCGGGGCGTGGGCGTGCAGCTCTACATGCTGCGCGAGGCGATGCGGACCGATCCCGAGGGGACGCTCGCGCGCATCGCCCAGACGGGGTTCACCGAGATCGAGTGGTGGGGGCGTTGGGGCCGGACGCCGCAGCAGCTGCGGGCGACGCTCGACGCCCATGGCCTCCGCTCCCCCTCGGCCCACTTCGGGCTCGACGATCTCCTCCCCGACCGTCTGCCGGCGGTGTTGGAGGCCGCGGAGGTGATGGGGCAGCGGACGTTGATCGTCGCGTCGACGACCACGGCACAGAACGGGACGCTCGAGGCATGGCAGCGGACGGCAGCGGCGCTCACCGCGGCGGGCCGCACCGCGGCGGCGCGCGGGATCCGCGTGGGCTATCACAACCACGATTACGAGTTCCAGCGCTTCGGGGATCGGACGCTGATCGAGATCCTCTTGGCGGAGACCGATCCGGCGGTGGTGGATCTCGAGCTCGATTGTTTCTGGGCCTTCAAGGCGGGGCAGGACCCGATCGCCTTCCTCACGCGGTATCGCGACCGGATCACGATGCTCCACGTGAAGGATTCGACCG
Source organism: Gemmatimonadaceae bacterium (assembly GCA_049453775.1). Classification (GTDB taxonomy): domain Bacteria; phylum Gemmatimonadota; class Gemmatimonadetes; order Gemmatimonadales; family Gemmatimonadaceae; genus Pseudogemmatithrix. The sequence goes on from JBMTXT010000089.1 coordinate 2,346, forward strand.
CCGCGCCGGAGTACGCCCAGCGCGATGTCGGCGCCGGGGTGATCGACTGGCGCACCCTGCTCCGCACCGCGCTCGCCGGCCGCGTCGCGCATCTCTACGTCGAGCACGACACCCCCGCCGATGCGTGGGCCACCGCGAAGGCCGGCCGCACCTACCTGCAGTCGCTCGGCTACTGACCCTCTCCCCCCCGCCCCGCCCCGCCATGACTCAGCCTCGCTCCACCACGTATGACGTCGCCATCGTCGGCTCGGGCGCCGGCGGCGGGATGGCCGCGTATCAACTCACCAAGGCCGGCGCCAAGGTCGTGATGCTCGAGGCCGGCAGCTGGTGGGACAACGCCGATCCCAAGTACTCGGCGATGCTCAAGATGCCGTACGACTCGCCGCGGCGTGGCGCGTCGACGCCCGATCGCCCCTTCGGGGAGTGGGACGCCTGCATCGGCGGGTGGACGATCCCCGGCGAGCCCTACACCAAGGCGGAGGGGACCAAGTTCGATTGGTGGCGTGGCCGCATGCTCGGTGGGCGCACCAATCACTGGGGGCGCATCTCCCTCCGCTTCGGGCCCGACGATTTCCGGCGTAAGACGCTCGATGGGATGGGCGACGATTGGCCGATCGGCTACGACGACCTCAAGCCCTGGTACGACGAGGTCGATCGGTTGATCGGGATCTTCGGCAGCCTCGAGAATCTCCCGAACGATCCCGACGGGATCTTCCACCCTGCGCCGGCACCCCGGTACTACGAGCGGGTGGTGAAGGAGACCTGCGACACGATGGGGGTCACCTGCATCCCTGCCCGCCTCTCGGTGATCACCAAGCCGCTCAACGGGCGGTCACCCTGCCACTACTGCGGGCAGTGCAACCGCGGGTGCATGACGAACTCCAACTTCTCGTCGCCCAACGTGCTGATCTTCCCCGCCATGAAGACGGGGAACCTCACGCTGATCACCGACGCGATGGCCCGCGAGGTGCTCACCGGCCCCGATGGGCGTGCGACCGGCGTGGCGTACGTCGACAAGAAGACCGGCGAGGATCGCGAGGTCCGGGCGCGGATCGTCGTCCTCGCGGCGAGCGCGCTCGAGTCGGCGCGGCTCCTCCTCAACTCCAAGTCGTCGCGGCATCCGAACGGCCTCGCCAATGCGAGTGGGGTCGTCGGGCGCTACATCACCGATACCACCGGGACCGATGTGGCGGGATTCATCCCGCGGCTGGTGGATGTCCCGCGTCACAACGCCGACGGCGTGGGGGGCGGCCACATCTATATGCCGTGGTGGCTCGACAACAAGAAGCTCGACTTCCCCCGCGGCTATCACATCGAGGTCTGGGGTGGGCTCGGGATGCCGAGCTATGGCTTCATGGGGGGCATCCAGAGCTATCCCGAGGGGGGTGGCTATGGCGCCGACCTCAAGCAGCAGTACCGCACGTACTGGGGCGCGACCGTCGGCTTCTCCGGCCGCGGGGAGATGATCCCCAACGAGAAGAGCTTCGTCGAGATCGACCCGACGGTGAAGGATCGCTTCGGGATCCCCGTGCTCCGCGTGCACTGGGAGTGGCGCGACAGCGAGTATCTCCAGGTGAAGCACATGCAGGAGACGTTCCGCGCGATCATCGCCGAGATGGGGGGCGAGGTCTGGAGCGCGATGCCGACCAAGGAGCAGGGGTACGGGATCGCGAACGGCGGGGCGATCATCCACGAGCTCGGTGGGGTGCGCATGGGGAAGCGCGCGAACGACTCCGCGCTCAACGCGAACTGCCAGGCGTGGGACTGCGACAATCTCTTCGTCGCCGACGGCGGGCCCTTCGTCTCGCAGGCGGACAAGAACCCCACCTGGACGATCCTCGCGCTCTCGATGCGCACCAGTGACCACATCATCCGGCAGCGCCGTGCGGGGGCCCTCTAAGATGTCCGAGATGAATCGACGGGACGCATTGCAGCATCTCCTCGCCGTGCCGGCGGGGCTGGTGATCGCCCCAGAGGTGGTGGAGCGTGCGGCCGCGCATGTGGAGGCGGCGCTCAGTCCCACCCCCCACGAGGCGCCGGGCGCCCAGGGCCAGCCGCCCGCGAAGCCGGCCCCCCGCCCCACGTATCAGCCGAAGCAGTTCACCACCGACGAATGGCGGCTCCTGCGTGTGCTCGTGGATTACGTGATCCCGCGCGATGCACGGTCCGGGAGCGCGACCGATGCCGGGGTCCCCGAGTTCATGGACTTCATGCTCGGCGAGTACGCGAGCATGCGGACCTGGATGAAGAACGGGCTCGGGTGGATGAACGCCGAGTGCCGGTCGCGGTTCGGGAAGGGATTCGTGAGCTGCACCGATGCGCAGCGACGTGAGGTGCTCGATGCGATCGCGTATCCCAAGAAGGCGGCCGCGGCGATGAAGCCCGGCGTCGACTTCTTCAACAATCTGCGGAATCTCACCGCGAGCGGATTCTGGTCGAGCCGGATCGGGGTCAAGGATCTCGGCTACATCGGGAATGTGCCGGTCGGGAAGTGGGAGGGGACGCCGCCGCAGGTGCTGGCGTGGCTCAAGCGGGCGTGATCGCCATGCTGCGAGGGACGGTGCGTGGAGGGATCACCGCGGCTCTCCTGATGGTGGGCAGTGTGTCGTCACCGGCGCAGGTGCGTTCGTCGACCGCGTCCCTCGCCCGTACGCTCCTCACCGAGATGATCGCCGCGCGCACCACGGTCGAGGGGAGTACCACGCCACTCGTGGAATCCTTCGCCGCACGCTTCCGCGCGGCGGGGGTGCCCGCCGCCGATGTGATGGTCCTCGGCGCGGGGGAGCGCAACCGGAACCTCGTCGTACGGCTCCGCGGGCGTGATCGGGCGGCGCTGCCGCGACTCTTCCTCGCGCATCTCGATGTGGTGGGCGTCGACTCCGCGGCCTGGCGCACGAACCCCTGGGCGCTCACCGAGCGCGACGGGATGCTCTACGGCCGTGGCGTGCAGGACGACAAAGGGCCAGCCGCCGCGCTCGCCGCTGCCTTCCTCGATCTGGTGCGGCGGAAGGTCGTCCCCGAGCGCGACCTGATCCTCGCCCTCACCGCAGGCGAGGAATCGGGGGAGGACAACGGGGTCGACTGGCTGGTGCGCAACCGACCTGAGCTGGTGCGCGCGGAGTTCGTGGTGAACGCCGATGGGGGCGGCGGCGAGGTGCTCGATGGGCGCCCCGTGGCGTTCAACGTGCAGGCGGCGGAGAAGGTCTACCTCGACCTCACATTGACGGCGCGCGGGCCGGGCGGACACAGCTCCCTCCCCGCCGGCCCGTCACCGATCGACCGATTGGCTGGCGCGCTCGACCGGGTGGGGCGCCACACCTTCCCCGTACGTCTCACGACCGTCGCGCAGGAGTATCTCCGCCAGCGCGCCGCGCTCACCGGAGGGGAGATCGGCACCGCGATGGCGGCGCTGGCGCGCGATCCGCGCGAGACCGCCGCGGCGGCGGTGCTCTCGCGCTCGGCACAACTCAATGCCACGCTGCGCACCACCTGCATCTCCACACTGCTGAGCGGCGGGACCGCCCCCAACGCGATCCCGTCGGCCGCGGAGGCGAACGTGAACTGCCGGATCGTCCCCACCGACCCACCGGACTCGGTGCGCGCGGTGATTCAGGGGCTGGTCGCGCCCTTCGACGTGGAGGTGACGGTGCGGTGGCCGGCGACGCCGAGCCCGCCGTCGATCCTGCCGCCCACGCTTCGCAACGCCCTCGAGGCCACGCTCCGCGAGACGGTCGGTGCCGTGCCGGTGATCCCGTACATGGAGATGGGGGCCACCGACGGGGTCTATCTCCGGAATGCCGGGATCCCGGTCTTCGGGATCATCGGGCTCTTCGTGACGGAGGATCTCGTGGCGACCGCGCATGCGAACGATGAGCGCGTCCCTGCCGCCGCCTATGACGGGTTGGTGGAGTTCACGCGGCGGCTGGTGGAGCGGCTGGCGAAATAGGCTGAAGGCTGAAGACTGAAGGCTGAAAGCTGCCGACAAAGAGCTGGACAGGGTCCGATAGGGCATGAGGGCCACGGCACACATTCCGTGGGCCGCGCGTTGGTGAAGGCTGGGGGAGAATCCCTCCCCTCTCCTCTCAACCGTCCCGCCGACATGCCGCTCGCCGTTCGCGTCCTGGTCCTCCTCGTCGCCCTCGTCCCCGCCCTCCGCGCTCAGGCACCGACCCAGGCGCCGGGTCGCCCCGCCGGGCCGCCCCCGGGCGTCATGGGAGGGGCGCCGAGGGGGCAGGCGCCCGCCGCTGGCCCCGACTCGCTGACCCTGCAGTCGCAGGCGATCCGCGTCTTCCTCGACTGCCAGGGGCGGGCGCGCGGGTGCGACCGTGACTTCTTCGTCACGGAGATCAACTTCGTGAACTGGATGCGCGACCGCTTCGACGCGGACGTGCAGATCCTCTCGCAGGCCCTCACCACCGGCGGGGGCGGGATCGAGTTCACGATCACCTTCATCGGCCGCAACAAGTTCCAAGGGATGGCCGACACCCTGCTGCTGAACACGCTCCCCAACGACGCCGACGACAAGGTGCGCCGCGAGCTGGCGCGTGTCTTCAAGCTCGGGCTCACGCGCTATGTGGCGCGCTCGCCGATCGCCTCACGCGTCCAGATCGCCTATGCGCTCCCCAACGGGTCCGCGCGCCAGCAGCAGGTCGGCGCCGCGAACCTCAAGGACCCGTGGAACCTCTGGACCTATTCCACCAACGCCAACACCTTCGTGCGCGCCGAGGATCGGCAGCAGCAGATCAACGGCTCCCTCTCGTTCTCGGCCAACCGGAGCACGGCGGACTGGAAGCTCAACTTCTCGATGAGCGGGAACATCAACGAATCGAAGTTCAAGATCCCCGCCACCCAGACGCGCCCCGCCTTCACCGTCACCAACGAACAGCGGACCTACAACCTGAACTCGCTCACCGTGCGTTCGCTCTCGACCCACTGGTCCGCGGGGATGAAGCTCGGCGTCGGCTATTCCGACTTCCTCAATCAGGACATCGCCCTCCGGCTCCAGCCGGCGATCGAGTACAACTACTTCCCGTGGACCGAGCAGACGCGGCGCCAGCTGACCTTCCTCTACAACATCGGACCGAACTACTACGACTATCAGCGCGAGACCGTCTACGGGGAGACGTCGGAGCTCCGCCTCTCGCAGCAGCTCACCGCCTCGTTCGTCTCACGCCAGCAGTGGGGGACGTTGAACCTCTCCCTCGACTGGCTGAACTACCTGCACGACTTCGATCGGCATGCCCTCACCTTCACCAGCAATGCCGACCTCCGGTTGGGGCGTGGGTTCTCCCTGAATGTGAACGGCTCGGCGGCCCGCGTGCGCGACCAGATCTACCTGCCGGCGGCCGGCAACACCGAGGAGGAGATCCTCCTCCAGCGCCAGGCCCTCCAGACGGGGTTCCGGATCACCACGAACATCGGGATCCGCTACACCTTCGGATCGATCTACAACACCATCGTGAACCAGCGCTTCAGCTCGCTGGGCTCGAGCGGGGGGCGGTTCCAGTTCATGTTCTTCTAGGCTAAAGGCTAAAGGCTGAAGGCTGAAGGCTGACAGCCGAAGGTACGGAACTAGCGGTGCACGAATGTCAGCGCCAGCTTTCAGCTTCTAGCCTTCAGCCTCCAGCTCCCCTCCCTCATGCCTGCCTCTCGTCTCGGCGTCGGCTTCATCGGTTCCGGCTTCAACACCCGCTTCCACCTCCA
>JBMTXT010000090.1:0-8021 GCA_049453775.1 Gemmatimonadaceae bacterium
ATCGTCTGATGCAGTCGGTCGACGTGATCGTGACGCCGACGAATGTGGGGGCGCAACTCACGGCGACGAATCTCACGGGGCATCCCGCGGTGATCGTTCCGCATGGGTTCCGTGAGGACGGGACGCCGGTCTCGCTCACCTTCCTCGGCCGCCTCTTCGGGGAGGAGGCGATGCTCCGGGTGGCGCATGCGTATCAGCGGGCGACGGGGCACCATACGCGGCATCCGAAGCTGTGAGCTGGAGGCTGGAGGCTGAACGATCACGACGTATGACTTTCCGCTTTCATCCTTGAGCTGTGAGCCTTGAGCAAACGAAAAAGGGCCCGCCCCGGGGAGCGGACCCTTTCGTTTCCATGCGCCGTGTAGGAATCGAACCTACAACCTAGTGATTAAGAGTCACTTGCTCTGCCAATTGAGCTAACGGCGCGAACCGCTCACTGCATCCCTGCCCACGAGGCGCGCCAGGAGGGAATCGAACCCCCGACCCACAGCTTAGAAGGCTGTTGCTCTATCCAACTGAGCTACTGGCGCTTCGCACACTGCTCCGTCGTTCCTTGCCTCCCGTCCCTCGCGACCCGATCGGGGCGGCCGGATTCGAACCGGCGACCTCCTGCTCCCAAAGCAGGCGCGATACCGGGCTACGCTACGCCCCGCCAACCCCGAAGATTACCCACTCTCCTCTCGTCGGTCAACCGGCGACCCGCCTGCGAGCTCACGGACGCGGCGGCGAGGCCTCGAGCGCGGCGAGCAACGCGGCGAAGGCCCGCGCACGATGACTCACCTGCCCCTTCACCTCGCGCCCCACCGCACCGAACGCCGCCCCGAGCTCCTCGCTCCAGAAGAGGGGATCGTACCCGAACCCTTCGCCCCCGACCGGGGCCTCGAGGATACGCCCCGCACAGCTCCCCCGTCCGATCCACTCCTGATCACCGCATCGCGCGACCATCACGCAGACGAAGCGCGCGCGGCGATCGGCGAACCCCTCGAGCGCCGCGAGTAGCGCCGCGTTGTTCTCCGCGTAGAGCGCGGTGCCGGTGGCCGTGGACCCGGTCCATCGCTTGCTCCGCACCCCGGGCGCCCCGCCAAGCGCGAGGACCTCGAGCCCAGAATCATCGGCGACGACGATCCGTCCTGGGAGCCGCGCACTGAACCACGCAGCTTTCGCGCGCGCGTTCGCCTCGAAGGTGTCGTGCACCTCGAGCGTATCCTCGGCAGGATCCTCACTGGGGAGCCCCGCCGCGGAGAGGTCGATGGCGGCGAACCCGTGCCCCGCGCACATCGCGGCGAGCTCCCGGACCTTTCCCTCGCTCCGCGTGGCGAGGACGAGCGGTGCGTCGGTCAGGGGAGCCCCAGCGCCTGCCGCTGCGCCAGATCGAGGGACTGGATCCCGGAGGCGGCGAGATCGAGCAGGATGTCGAGCTCGCCTCGCGCGAAGGTCCCATGCTCCCCGGTCCCCTGCACCTCCACGAATCGCCCCTCGCTGCTCATGACGACGTTCGCGTCGACATCGGCGCGGACATCCTCCTCGTACTCGAGGTCGAGCACCGGCGCGCCCCCCACGACCCCGACGCTCACCGCGGCGACGCGGCGCTTGACCGGCGAGACGGCGATCCGCTTGGTGCGCACCATCCACTCGACCGCGTCACAGACGGCGACCGCCGCACCGGGGATCGCCGCGGTGCGAGTCCCACCGTCGGCCTGCAACACATCACAATCGACCTTCAGGGTGAACTCCCCCCACCGGAAATCATCGAGCATGGCGCGGACGCTGCGACCGATGAGACGCTGGATCTCCTGCGTCCGCCCCCCGACCTGACCCCGCTCTCGCGTGGTGCGGGTGTGCGTGGCGCGCGGGAGCATCGCGTACTCCGCGGTGAGCCACCCCTCTCCCTTCCCCTTCTTCCACCCCGGGACACCATCCTCGACGCTGACCGCGCAGAGGACGCGCGTATGGCCGAAGGCGATGAGACAGGAGCCTTCGGCGTTGGGCACAGCTCCACGGGTGAGGCTCACCGCGCGCAGGGCATCGGCCGCGCGGCCATGAGGACGGGAGGCGGGACTAGGCGGGACGATGGGCACGCAGCTTCTCGATGATCGAGGTGGTGGACTGCCCGGGGGTGAGCGGGATGATCACCACCCGGCCGCCGCGCGCCTGAACGACCTCGGCGCCGACGACGGTCTCGGGGCGATAGTCGCCCCCCTTCACGATCACATCGGGTGCCAGCGCCCGCACGAGCTCGGCGGGGGTGTCCTCGTCAAAGACGACGACGGCATCGACCATCTCGAGGGCGGCCAGCACATAGGCGCGCTCCGCTTCGGTGCGCACCGGACGATCCTCCCCCTTGCCGAGTCGACGCACCGAGGCGTCGCTGTTGAGTCCGACGATGAGATGCGCGCCTTCGGCGCGCGCCCCGCGCAGGACATCGATGTGGCCGGGGTGGAGGAGATCGAAGACCCCGTTCGTGAAGACCACGGGGCCGCTGCAACCCGCCCGCCACGTGGCGGCCTCCGCCCGCGTCATCACCTTCCGCTGCGGATCGCGCATGACGCTCACCATTGGGACTGCGCTCCCTCGATGATCTCGGTCACGATGCGCTCGATCGCCTGCTTGCGCCCCTCCGCCTCACCGCGGTCGGCGTACTCTCCTTCCGCCGAGACCCCGGTCTTCTGCCAGAGGACCTTCCCGGTGACCTGATCGACGATCTCGATGTCGACGAGGACGCGGAGACGGCGGCGGGCGGAGGTGGCCTGATTGGGATTCGCACTGAAACCGACCGGGATGTCGAGCTCGTAGCGGGTGATGGTGCCGCGCACGACGGCACTCGCGCGCTCCTCCGGGGCATCGCGGAGGCCGAGGCGCGCCTGCATCCCCTGCCGCAGGGCCTCCTGCAGTTCGCGGGGTAATTCTGGCGTGGCGGTCTCGTTGTCGAAGGGCATCACCGCGACGGTGCGGATGTGCGTGGGGAGACCGCCCCCGGCGAAGCCGTAGAGGCAGCCCGTGAGCGTCACCATGAGCCAGAGGGCGAGCCATCCACGCATCGATCGACGCATCAGGGGAAGGTGCTGACGGCGGCCTCGAGGCGGCCGCGGAAGGTGGCGGGGATGGCGATCGGGCGATTGTCCGCGTCGATGCTCACGAGGTCGGTCGTCGCATCGGCGACGGGGTCGAACCCGCCGTCGGGGCGCCGCCGAGTGAGCCGATAGGCGAAGGAGACCATCCGGGACCGGGCATCGGTGAGCCGGGTGGCGATCGTGATCTCGTCGTCGTAGCGCGCGGCGGCCCGGTAGCGCAGGTGGGCATCGGCGACGGCGAGTCGCACACCGGCCGCCTCCATCTCCGCGTAGGAGACGCCGAGGTGGCGGATGAAGTCGGTGCGCCCCACCTCGCACCAGACGAGATAGTTGGCGTGGTAGGCCACCCCCATCTGATCGGTCTCGGCGTAGCGGACCCGGATCTGGGACTCGGACTGCATGGGGAACAGTCTAATCGAGCTGGCGGGGTCTGGGGCCCTCCCGGTGCGCCGCGGGGGTCGAGGCGGGCACCCGCCTCCGCCGGTGTGGTGCCGACCGCGGGTCCGGTGTACGATTCGGCTGATGCTTCCCGCCCCCTGCTATGTGATCGCCGATGCCCATCTCGGCGTGGCACCCGCCGAGACCGAACGCGAGCTCTTGGCCTTCCTTCGCGCCTTCCCCAGCGATGGGCGCGCATTGGTGATCAACGGGGACCTCTTCGACTTCTGGTTCGAGTGGAAGGAGGCGGTCCCACGGCGTGGAGTCCGCGTGCTCGGTGAACTGGCGCGGTTGCATGACGCTGGCGTCGAGATCCTCTGGATCGCCGGGAACCATGACTGCTGGGGGGGCGAGGTCCTCCGACGGGACCTCGGGCTCGCCTATCACATGGGCGCGTGGCGCGGGTCGATCGGCGGATGGGATACGCTGATCGAGCATGGCGACGGGCTTCGTGCGGTCGAGGATGCGCCGTATCGTCGGCTGCGGCGCGTGCTGCGGCATCCGCTGAGCATCTGGGCGTATCGGCGACTCCATCCCGACTGGGGGACCTGGCTGGCGCTTCGGAGCTCACACACGAGCCGGAACATGCGACCGCGGGACGGGGGGGAGGGACTCCGCCAGGTGGCCGCGTCGACACTCTCACACGCCGGGGCGCCGCAGCTCTATGTGCTCGCGCACTCCCACGTGGCCACGCTGGAGCCTCTGGGCACGGGGATCTTCGGGAACCCTGGGGCGTGGCTCGATGGTCCGCAGGCGCTCAAGATCACCGCGGATCGGATCGAGCGGCTGACCTGGCAGTCGGGGCGGTTCGTGGTGACGCAGTCCCTGCCGCACCCGGGACCGACCCCCGGCGCGACCGCAGCGCCTACCGGCGGCGGAATGACGCGCTGACCCGTGCCCCCGTGGCGGTCGGCGTCACGCCGATGTGGACGGGGAGATCCCAGAGCTGCGCCGCGACGAAGGCGTCAGCGCCGGCGAAGAGATGATTGAAGACGAGGACCGCCAGCCAGTCCTCGTAGTGCAGCCGCCGAGTGCGCACGTACGCGTCGGTGTAGCGCGGCACGCTCCATTCGGCGACCTGCCATCCCCCGTCGCTAGTTCGCGCCGGGAGTCCGGTCACGGGATCCATCTGATACCGGAGCGGGATCGAGTCGTTGGCGAAGGTCCGCGCGATGCGCAGGTCCTCGGCGGAGCGATGCACGAGAGCGAGCCCCACCGCCTCGATGAGGAAGAACATCCCACCCGCGGTCGCCCGATCGAGCTTCGCCTGCCCGGCACCAGGGAGCAGAAGCGAATAGAGGAAGGCGCGTCGGGGCGTGATCGGCGGGGCACCGACGCCGCCGCGCACCGAGTCGGCCTGCTGGGCGCGCAGAGACTGCGGACCCAGCGCAGCCCCCACCACCATGGCGGTCAGGACCATCCCGAGGACGAGGCGAGTGGAGCGCATCAGCGGAGTCTGACCCGCGAAGCCGACATGAGTTCCCGAGTGGAGAGCGCGATGGGGCGCGTGTGGCGGAGGAGGTGGCGGGAGCGTGTGGGAATCGAACCCACCCAGCCCGACGTGATCGGGCCGCTACGGTTTTGAAGACCGCGGGGACCACCAGACCCCAGACGTTCCCTCGGGGCGGAAGATAGTGGTGGGAGGCTGGAAGCTGAAAGCTGAAAGCTGGAAGCTGAATGCTTTAAGCTTTGAGCCTTTCGCCTTCAGCCTTAGGCAAGCACCACTCTCGGCCCCCGCTGCCACGCGCGCACATGGCCGATCACCGCCGCGCCGGGGACCGCGTCGAGATAGGGAGCGACGCGTTCGGGGGCGAGGGTCACCAGGAGGCCGCCGGAGGTCTGCGGGTCGGTGAGAAGGGCACGCCACTCCTCCCCGGAGTCGTTCCAATCCATCTCGGCATCGACCCACTGGGCGTTGCGCCCGGCCCCGCCGGTCGCGTAGCCGGCCGCGAGGGCCTCACGCGCGCCGGGGAGGAGGGGGATCGCATCGAGATGGAGGGTGACCCGCACGCTACTGGCACGGGTGACATGAAGGAGATGCCCGAGTAGCCCGAAGCCGGTGACATCGGTCGCACATCGCGCTCCGAGCTCGACGGCGGTCCGCGAAGCGAGCGCATTCAAGGTCGCCATGCTCTCGTAGAGCGCCTCAGCATGCGCCGGTGCGAGCGCGCCACGCTTCCCGGCCGTCGCGAGGATCCCGGTGCCGATCGGCTTGGTGAGGATCACCTGTTCGCCCGCCTGCGCCTGCGCGTTGGCGAGGATCCGATCGGGGTGCACCTGTCCGGTCACGGAGAGCCCGTACTTGAGCTCCTCATCCGTGACCGTGTGCCCACCGACGATGCGGGCCCCCGCCTCGTGCACCGCGTCCTGTCCCCCACGGAGGATCTCGGTAAGGACGCTGAGGGGGAGGGTCTTCTCCGGGAAGCCGACGATGTTCATCGCGGTGAGGGGCGTGCCCCCCATCGCATAGACGTCCGAGAGCGCGTTCGCCGCGGCGACGCGCCCGAAGCGATAGGGATCGTCGACGATCGGCGCGAAGAAATCGACCGTCTGCACGAGCGCGAGCTCATCGGACAGCCGAAAGACCCCCGCATCGTCGAAGGTCTCGCGACCGACGAGCAATCGGGGATCGGATTCGCGCGGCAGCGGCGCGAGCGCGGCGGATAGGTCACCCGGACCCATCTTGGACGCTCAGCCAGCGCAGCGAGCGAACTGCGTCAGTCGGAAGATCTCGTCGCGTGTCATGGGTGGATGAAGGGGCCGCGCGCCGATCCCGCAGGACCGACGCCCGGACGGTGCACGATCAATCGGGAAGCTTGGCGACGAGCTCGACCTCGACACTCACGCCACGCGGCAGCGCCGCCACCTGGACGGTGGAGCGCGCGGGACGGGCGGTGCCGAGGGCGGCCTCGTAGACCTCATTGAAGCGCGGGAAATCGGTCATGTCCTGGAGGAAGACCGTGGTCTTCACCACGTCCTTCCAGGTGCATCCCGCGGCGTGGAGCACATGCTGGAGGTTCTCGAGGACGCGGCGGGTCTGCGGGACGATGTCCCCCGCGACGACCTCCATGGTGGCGGGATCGAGGGGGATCTGCCCCGCGGTGAAGAGAAAGCCGCCAGCGATCGTCGCTTGGCTGTAGGGACCGATCGCCGCGGGGGCGGCCTCGGTGCTGAGGGTGCGTATGGGCATCAGTCGCTCCTAGAAGAGTCCAGTGATCGCGCCATCGGGGAGGATGGCCATGCGCTCGGCGGCGGGCGCCTTGGGGAGCCCGGGCATCGTCATGATCTCGCCGCACTGCGCGACGACGAAGCCCGCGCCGGCCACCGGATAGACATCGTTCACAGTGACGCGGAACCCTGACGGCCGACCGAGCTTGGTCGCGTCATCCGAGAGGGAGTACTGCGTCTTCGCCATGCAGATCGGGGTGTTCCCGAGGCCGATGCTCTCGAGATAGGCGATGGCGCGCTCCGCCTTGGCGCTATAGTCCGCGCCCTCGCCCCCGTACACCTTCTTCACGATGGTGTCGATCTTCTCCTTGATCGGCTTGGCGCTGTCGTAGAGCGGGGCGTAGGTCGACTTGCCGCCCTCCAGGATGTCGAGCACCTCGCGCGCGAGGGCCTCGCCCCCTGCCCCGCCTTTGGCGAAGACCTCACAGAGCGCGACGCGCGCACCGGCCTTCTCCGCCGCCTCGCGCACGATCGCGATCTCCGCGTCAGTATCGGTGCCAAATCGGTTGATGGCCACGACGAGCTCCATCCCGAATTGCCGGACGTTGGCGATGTGATGCTCGAGGTTGACGACGCCGCGCCTGAGTGCCGCGAGATCCTCGTTGGCGAGCTCGGTCTTCTTGGCGCCGCCATTCATCTTGAGGGCGCGGATGGTCGCGACGAGGACCGCGGCCTCGGGTTTGATCCCACCGAAGCGGCACTTGATGTCGAAGAACTTCTCGGCGCCGAGATCGGAACCGAAGCCGGCCTCCGTGACGACCACGTCCCCGACGGCGAGCGCGGCCCGCGTCGCGAGGATCGAGTTGCAGCCGTGCGCGATGTTGCCGAAGGGGCCGGCATGCACGAAGGCGGGACCGCCCTCGAGGGTCTGCACCAGATTCGGCCGGATCGCATCCTTAAGGAGCATCGCCATCGCCCCATGCGCCTTGAGGTCGCGCGCATAGACCGGCTTCCGATCTGCCCCATAGGTCGAGCCGACGATGATGTTCCCGAGCCGCTCCTCGAGATCGGCGGCGCTGGTCGCCAGCGCGACGATCGCCATGATCTCGGAGGCGGGGATGATCACGAAGCGCTCCTCACGCACCACACCCTCACTCGCCCCCCCGAGGCCGATGATCACCTTCCGGAGCGCCCGATCGTTCATGTCGATCGTGCGGGGCCAGGTGATGCGGCGCGGGTCGATGTTGAGCGCGTTCCCCTGCTGGAGGTGGTTGTCGAGCATCGCGCTGAGGAGCGCGTGCGCCGACGAGATCGCGTGAAAGTCTCCGGTGAAGTGCAGGTTGA
>JBMTXT010000091.1:0-7961 GCA_049453775.1 Gemmatimonadaceae bacterium
GACGCCATCTGCACCACGGGGAAGGAGACGAGCCCCACGAAGAAGATGTAGGAGACCAGGTCGCCGAGCGTCATCGTCCCGGCCACCACCGCGCGCCCCCCGACGGTGAGGATCAACACCCCCACCGCGCCGATGATCACCGTGGAGATTGCCGCGATCGCGCTCGTCCCGGTGATCGTGGAGGCCACATTGCGGAAGAGCCGGTGCGCCCCCTTGCTGAAGACGATCTCCTCCCGCTTCTCCGCGGTGTAGACCTTCACCACGCGCGCGCCCCCCATCGCCTGCCCGAGCCGCCCGGAGACCTCGGCCTGGATCTTGGAGCGGTCGCGGAAGATGGGGCGGAGCTTGTTGAAGGCGTACGCCATCACTCCACCGAAGATCGCGAGGAAGCCCAGCGTGCAGACGGTGAGGAACCAGTTCAGGTAGAAGAGATACCCGAGCGCGATCACCGCGGTGAGCATCCCGCCGATGAGTTGGATGATCCCCGTCCCGATGAGATTGCGGATCCCCTCGGCGTCGTTCATCACCCGGTTGATCAGCACCCCGCTCTGCGTGGCGTCGAAGAAGCTGATCGGGAGCCGGAGGAGCCGCGCCTGCACCCGGCGCCGGAGCACCGTGATGGCCCGCTGGGCGGCCACGGAGATCACCTGCGAGAGGGCGAAGGAGCTCCCGGCCTGGAGGATCGTGGCGACCCCGGCGGCCAGCGCGATCGGGGTCAGCAGCTCGGTGCGGCCCTTGCCCAGGACCTCGTCGATGATCCACTTCACGCTGCCCGGGAGCACCAGCCCCGCGAGGCGGTTGACCAGCATCAGCACGAGCCCCACGGCGAGCGCCCCGCGATGCTGCCAGACGAGGACCTTGGTCTCCGCCCAGGCGGCGGTGTAGTTCGTCTTGCGCTTCTCGGGACGGTCGGGAGGCATCACGGGGGTCGGGCGGAGGGTGGGACGCTGACTGGAAGATATACGAAGCGGGGGGGGGGGGGGGGGGGGCCCCCCCCCCCCGCCCCCCACCACCCTGTGGGACCCTACGCGGGTCTTAGAACGTGTACGAGATGCGGGTGGTGACCATCCGGCCGACCGCCGGGACCCCGACGAAGGAGTTCACGCGGTTGTCGAGGAGGTTCTGGCCATTGAGCGACCAGCGCGCATTGGCGAGGAACGGCAGCTTCATCGACACACCCGCGTCGAAGAAGAGGTTCTCCGGCACCTCGGCGTACGGGATCGGCGTGCCGACGTTGTAGCTGTTGTACACGCCCGAGTTCACCGGGAAGCCGCCGGTGTAGCGGACACGGAGCTCGCCCGTCATCCCGCTGGTCTGGTTGTCGTACCGCATGGTGACCGTCCCGCGGTGCTTCGCGGCGTTGGCCGTCAGCGGGTTGAGCGGCGTCGCGTTCGGCGCCTTCTCCCAGACGTTGCGGTTCAGGTTCGAGTAGGTCGCCGACACGGAGTAGGTGTCGTTGATCAGGTAGTCCGCCGCGATGTCGATGCCGCGGACGTCGATCTGGCCCTGGGCGTTCTGGTAGGTGAAGACCAGGTAGTTCTGATCGTAGAGCGGGTTGTCG
Organism: Gemmatimonadaceae bacterium; assembly: GCA_049453775.1. Lineage (GTDB taxonomy): Bacteria > Gemmatimonadota > Gemmatimonadetes > Gemmatimonadales > Gemmatimonadaceae > Pseudogemmatithrix. The sequence goes on from JBMTXT010000091.1 coordinate 1,562, forward strand.
AAGTTGAGCAGGCCGCCCGGGATCTGGGCGAGCGAGGTGACCCAGCTGGTGATGACGGACGAGACCGCCGCCGCCGGGACGCCATTCCCCACGAGGGTCGGGCCCATCGCCGCCCCAAGGTACGAGCCAAGCGTCGTCGGGTCCATGAAGACCGCGTCGTCGAGGTTCACGACCTGCGTGGCCGGGTCCGCCGGGCGGATCTGGTACCAGAAGTCGACCGCGAGGCGGAAGTTGTTGTTGAAGACCCCCTTGTACCCGACTTCCCAGGTGTTCGAGAAGTTCGCGCTGAGGGCGCCGAGGTCCACGGGGTTCGTCCACGGGACGATCGGGCTACCGGCCGCACCGAGGTTGCGGAGCACGCCGCGCACCTGCGTCGCGGTCGGCTGCAGCCCACGGAGCGCCGCGGCGACGTTCGCCACCTGCGCGGCCGGGAGGCCGAGGGCGGCGAGGCCACCGGCGAGCTGGCCAGCGTACGCCTGCATGACGCCCGGGACCATCACGTGGCCCGAGGCCGTCACCGGGTTCGGCCCGCCGAACGGCGAGCGCATGCAGAGCCCCCCGTTGATCGCGGCGTCACAGCTGCGATCGTACTTCCACCCTTCCTTCGCCGGGTTGCCGAAGATGCGGACCTGCGTGTTCCCGAGCGCCGGCCCGAGGTTGACGTTCTGCCCCGAGAACTGGTCGAGGAAGAAGGCGAAGGAGGCGGGGGAGTTGAAGGCGCGGTTGTAGGTCAGGCGCCAGTTCTGCGTCGGCGTCGCCTTCCAGACGAAGGCCGCACGCGGCGAGAACTGCGTCCCTTCGATGCGCGAGTTCATGTCGCCGCGGACGGCGCCGGTGAACTCGATGTTCTCCGAGAGGTTGCGGGTGAACTGCAGGTAGCCGCCCATCTCGGTGATGTTGTCATCGTCCTCGTTGCGGCCCATGATCGTCCCCGCCGTCACCGGCGTGGTCGCGATGTAGTCCGCCCCGGCGGTGAACTTGGTGTCCCCGAGGTTGAAGCCCTGCTGGAGCTGCCCGACGAGGACGGTCGAGTTGTCGACGACCGGGAGCCCCGTGCGGAGGTAGTAGGTGCCGTTGTCGTCCGCCGCATCGGCGTTGCCGGCGTTCGACCCGTTGTAGAAGACCTGCGCGAAGAACTTCTTGTGGCGGAAGCGCTGCTGGACGTTGAGGTAGCTCCAGTTCTTGACCTGCGCGGCGCCGAAGGTGCCGGTGATCTCGAGGGCGCTGGCGACGTTCGAGTAGCCGACCGTCGTGATCGCCTCGGTCTCCTCGCTCGGGCGGTAATCGATCCGCGCCTCACCCGAGTACTTCTCGAGCCCGTAGTCACGGAACTTGGCCACGCCGCTGCGCGAGGCCGGCACGCCGGGGTTCACCGCCCCGGTCGGGGTGCGGCCCCAGACGGCGTAGTTCGCGCGCGCCTGCGGGGTGGCGTTCGGGCCGAGGTCGATCTCGTTCGGGTCGGTGTACTCCCAGTCCTGCGCGGTGAAGTACTCGCCGGAGAACTTGTAGCCCCACTTGTCGCCCATGGTGCCGGCGTGGCGGAGGCCGACGCGGGCGAGCGAGCGCTCACCGCCGTCGAGGGTGATCTGGCTGCCCTTGGAGTTGAACGGGGACTTGGTGATCACGTGGAGGACGCCGGCGCCGGAGTTCGGGCCGTAGAGCGCCGAGGCCGGACCCTGCAGGACCTCGATACGGTCGATGTCGTCACCGGTGCCGGTGAAGAGGAAGGGGACGTTCACGCGGAGCGACGGGACGCCGGCGAACCGGTAGTCCTGCAGCATCAGCATGGAGGTCGAGAAGGCGTTGTTGAAGCCGCGCGAGACGATGTTCGCCTGCACGATGCCGCCGTTGGAGATCGAGACGCCCGGGACCGCCTTGATGTGGTCCACGATCGAGGCGGCCGGCCGCTCGGCGATCCGCTCCGAGGTCACCACCGAGATCGCGTTCGGCGAGTCGAGGATCTTCTCCGGCTCGGCGCCGCGCGTGCCCGTCGTCACGACCTGGTTCAGGACCGCCGCGAGCTCCGAGAGCGAGACGTTCACCGTCGTCGTGGCGTTGGCCGCGACGCGGATCCCCTCGACCCGCTTCTGCGAGAAGCCGATGCGGGAGACGACGACCGCGTAGGTCCCGGCCGGCACGTTGCCGATCCGGTAGTTACCGTCATCGCCGGTCGTGCCCAGCGCCACCCGGGTCGCCCCGGAGACGATCTGGACCTGCGCGCCCGGGATCGGGGTCGTACCCCCGTCCTGGGTGACCCGCCCGGCCACGGTGCCGGTCTGCGCCTGCGCGGTGCCGACCGCCGTGACGAGACCGAGCAGGGCGAGGGCCGAGCTGAGGAAACGAATTCGCATACGGAGAAGACCTCGGTGAACGTGATGAAGGCCCCCGGGAGGCCCGGGAACCGCGAGTTAACATCCCACCCGCGGGGGGTCGGCGTCAATACTACGGGATGTCAGTCGAATCCTGACGAGCCGGTGGGGAGGGGGGTAACCAAGGGGCAGGGACAGGTTTCAGGGGGTCAGGGACCAAAGGGCAGGGACCTGTCACCTGATCCCTATCACCTGACCCCTGCCACTTTGTGGCCCTGGAGGGAGAGCCGCCACTTGGGATGCGCCAGGCAGTAGGCCACCGCCGCGGCGGTGTTGGCCGCCAGCGCCGGCCCATCCATCGGCTGTAATAGGAAGTGGCGGAAGTCGAGCCCCTCGAACCGCTCCGGCAGCGCCGTCGGCTGGGGGAAGACGAGCTTGAGCTCGTCCCCCCGGGTGGCCACCAGCGGGGCCTCGGCCTTCGGGCTCACGCAGACCCAATCGATCCCCGCCGGGATCGGCTGGGTCCCATTGGTCTCGACCGCGACCTCGAACCCCTGGGCGTGGAGCGCCGCGACCGCCGCGGCATCCAATTGAAGGAGGGGCTCCCCACCGGTGCAGACCACCAACCGCTTCCCCCGGCCCCCCTCGGCCCCCGAGGGCCACCGCGCCGCGACCGCCTCCGCCAACGCCTCCGGCGTGGCGAACTTGCCCCCGTCCGGCCCGACCCCGACGAAGTCGGTGTCGCAGAAGGTGCAGACCGACGTCCCCCGATCCGCCTCCCGCCCCGACCAGAGGTTGCATCCGGCGAAGCGACAGAAGACCGCGGGCCGCCCCGCCTGGATCCCCTCCCCCTGCAGGGTATAGAAGATCTCCTTGACCGTGTACGTCACGCCTGCCGCCCCATCGCCTCGGCGAACCCCTTCGCCCGCAGGGCGCAGGCATCGCACCGCCCGCAGGGGGTGCCGTCCCCTTCAGGGTCATAACAGCTGATCGTCTCGTCGTAGTCCACCCCGAGGGTGAACCCGGTGCGGATGATGTCGCCCTTGGAGCAGTCGATCAGCGGGGTGAGGATCCGCGTCCGGCTCGTCCCCTCCACCCCCGCCTTGGTCGCGAGATTCGCCATCTGCTCGTAGGCGGCGATGTACGCCGGCCGGCAGTCGGGATAGCCGCTGTAGTCAAGGGCGTTGACCCCGATCAGGAGGTCGGTCGCGCCCAATACCTCGGCCCAGGCCAGCGCGAAGGAGAGGAAGATCGTGTTCCGCGCCGGCACATAGGTGATCGGGATCCCCTCGGCCATGGTCGCGGCGTCCCGATCCTTCGGGACCGCGAGGTCGGCGGTGAGCGCCGACCCGCCGAAGAGCCGCAGATCGATGTCGACCACCACATGCCGCGCCACCTGGTAGCGCTCGGCGATCCGTCGCGCCCGATCGATCTCGATCCCATGCCGCTGCCCATACCGGAAGGTGAGCGCATTCACGGCGTAGCCCGCCTTGGACGCGAGGGCGAGGACGGTGGTGGAGTCGAGTCCCCCGCTCAGGAGGAGGACGGCGGGGGTCCCCGCCGGGACGGGGGGCAGGGTCGCGAGGGGCATCTCGGAAATCTTATAAGGAAGGCGACCGCGTGGGCGGTCGATGGTCCGATCGACTCAGGGCGCGGCTGGCGCCGGCTGCTGCTGCGTCAGACAGTGCAACGTCCCCAGCCCCCAGACGAGATCCACCGCATGGATCCCGACGATCTCCCGCTCGGGGAAGCACTCGGCGAGGGTGTTGAGCGCGATCCGATCGTTGGGGTCGTTGAAGGTCGGGACGATCACCACCCCGTTCGCGATATAGAAGTTCGCGTAGCTCGCGGGGAGCCGCGTCCCATCCATGACGACCGCGCGCGGATACGGGAGGGTGATGACCTTCAGCGGCTCGCCGCGCGCATCGGTCGCCCGCTGGAGCCGGTGGAGGTTGTCGAGCGACCGCGCATGATTCTCGTCGGCGGGATCCTCCTCGTGCGCGAGCACGACGACCCCTGGCGCCACGAACCGTGCGATGTCATCGACATGCCCATGCGTGTCGTCGCCCACGCACCCCTCACCGAGCCAGATCGTCGTCGTGATCCCCAGCTCCGCGGCGAAGGCGCGCTCGTAGTCCGCGCGCGTGAACCCTGGATTCCGCACCTGCACATCGGTGAGGAGCCACTCCTCGGTGACGAGCATCGTGCCGAGTCCATCGGTCTCGATCCCGCCCCCTTCGAGGATCAACCGCCCGCGCCCATCGTGCCGCTGCGGCTCGGTGCGCACGAGCCCCGTGTGGTCCGCGATGAACGCACCGATCTGCGCGTCGCGGGCGAAGTTGTCGTACTTGGCCCAGGCGTTGAAGCCCCAATTCGCCCAGCGCACCGACCCATCGGCGAGCACCACCCCGGTCGGCGCCGAGTCACGGAGCCAGACCCGATCCGAGGGACAGCGATGCAGATGGATGCGCGATTCGCGGACCTCGTGCATCCGCAGACAGTGCCATGCCTGCTCCTCGGTCGCATCATCATGCACGAGGATGTGCACCGGCTCATGCTCGGCCAGGGCCCGCGCGATCTCCGCATACACCCACGGGATCGGCCCGAACTTCCCGGGCCAATCGGGCTCATGGTGGGGCCAGGAGATCCAGGTGGCGCTGTGGCGCTCCCACTCCGCCGGCCAGCGCACCCCGGAGGCGCCGACCGCGGGGCGTGCACTCGCGCGAGTCACGCGCCGAGCCAGCGATGGAGGATCGGCCCGTACGCGTCGATCCGCCGATCCCGCAGGAAGGGCCAGTTCCGCCGCGTATACTCGATCAGCGAGGGATCACAGGTCGCGATCAGCGTCGTCTCACCGGTCTCCGCCTGCGCCAGGTAGCGGCCGTAGGGATCACAGATGAACGAATGCCCGAAGAACTCGAGGCCGTCGGTCCCCGCCTCGGCCTCGAACCCCGCACGGTTCGGCGCGGCGACGAAGACCCCGTTGGCGATCGCATGTGCGCGCTGCGCGGTGCGCCAGGCATCGACCTGCGCCGCCCCCCACTCCGCCTTCTCCGCCGGGTGCCACCCGATCGCGGTCGGATAGATCAGGAGGTCGGCGCCGAGGAGCGCGGTGATGCGCGCCCCCTCGGGATACCACTGATCCCAGCAGATGAGGACGCCGATCGTCGCATACCGCGTCTTCCAGACCATGAAGCCCGAGGCCTCGGCGTCGGGACCTCGCGCCCCCTGGGGCTGCACCGCGCCCCCGGCATCGCCCGGGGCGAAGTAGTACTTCTCCTCGAAGAGCGGGTCGTGCGGGATATGCATCTTGCGATAGAGCCCGAGCAACGCGCCGTCGGCATCGATCACCGCGGCGCTGTTGCGATAGACCCCTGGCGCCTGCCGCTCGTAGAACGGCACCACGAGCACCACCGCCAGCTCCTTCGCGAGTGCCTGCAGGCGCGTGACCGTGGGGCCGGTCACCTCCTCCGCGAGATCGAAGCGGCTCGCGTCGAGCGTCTTGCAGAAGTACGGGGCGTTGAAGAGTTCCTTGAGGCAGATCACCTGCGCGCCCTTCGCGTGCGCCGCACGGATGCGCCGCTCGGTGGCGACGAGGGTCGCCGCCGCGGTCGACTCGACCCCGTCCTGGATGACGGCGACGGTGAAGGGCGCCCGCGCCCGCCCGGTGGTGCTCACTTCCCGCGTGCCTTCTTCACGGCCGCCCCCAACTCGGTGTAGGCCTCCGCCGAGAGCTCACGGAAGGGACGCATGATGTGCTGGATCCGTCCGTCAGGACCGATCACGAAGACCACGCGGCGATAGAAATTCACGGCAGGGAACTTCACGTCGTACTTGGCTCCCAGGACGCCTCCGGTGTCGGAGACGAAGGTGTGGGGGAACTTCTTCTCCGCCGCCCAGCTCTGGAGGGTGGAGATCTCATCGGTGCTGATGGCGAGCAGCGTCACCCCGTCACCGTTGTTGAAGAGCGTGGCGTACTGATCACGGTACGCCTCCATTTGCGCCGTTCAGCCACCGGTCCTCGCCTTCGGGAAGAAGGCGAGGACGACGGTCTGGCCGCGCAGGGCGCGGAGATTCACGGGGGTGGGACG
>JBMTXT010000092.1:0-7933 GCA_049453775.1 Gemmatimonadaceae bacterium
TCGGCCTGTGCCGCGGTGGTCTCGTTGTCCAAGAAGTACTCGGTGATGAACTGCTGGATCAGCGGAGCGAGCGCCTCCGTGGGAATCGTCATCTGCTGCAGCGCGCGGAGCTCCTCGCGCATGATGCGCAGGGTCTCCTCGGGGCGGGTCGTCGTCACGTAGAGCCCCCCTGAGGTCAGGGCGCGATCACGGAAGCGCGCCTCCACCGCATAGGTCAGGTTCCGGCGCGAGCGCACCTCGGCGAAGAGACGCCCGGAGAGGATCGCCGTCGCCACACGAAGCGCTGGGACATCGGGGTGCCCCGCGGGCGGGCCGCTCCACCACCCGAGGATGTAGTTGGTGGGGAGGCGCTGGGTGACGAGATGGACACCGGAGCCGACCCGCTCAGTGATCGGCTCCGGCAGCGTCCATTGGTAATCGCCGACGGGAAGAGTCCCGAGCGTACCGCGCACGAGGGCGGTGAGTCGCTCGCGCGAAAGATCGCCGACCACCACCAAGAGCATCCGCGAGCTGACCATCCGTTCCTGATGAAAGGCACGGAGCTCTTCGGCGGTGATGCGTGCGATACTGCGATCGGTCCCGACCGATGAGAGCCCATAGGGATGCCCGGCGAAGGCGACGCTATCGGCGAGATACTCCAGCAAGGCATCGGCATCGTCACCGCGCTGCGCGAGGGCGGCGACGCGATTCTCTCGGACGAAGGCGACATCGGCCTCGCGCAGGGTCGGATGCATCAGGCGATCGGTGTAGATGCTCCAGGCGGAGTCGAGCCGCGCGCGCGTCGTGCGCAGCCCGAAGATGGTGTAGTCCTCGTGGGGGACGACACCGATCCCACTCCCGGTGCGGGCCATAGCGCGCCGGAGCTGGTCGCCAGGATACCGACGGGTGCCGCGTTCGGAGACCTCGAGGAGGAAGGGCTCGATCCCCGCGGTCGCCGGGGTGGTGAGACGGACACCACCTAACAGATAGAGATTGGCGACGACGAGGTCGCCTGGCGCACGGCGGTGGATGATGGTGACACCCTCGACGACGAACTTCGTCGTCGAGGTATCAGGGGTCATGGGCCAGGTGACAGGAACAGCAGCGTTGGCGGATGGAGGTGCGAGGAGAAGCAGCAGCGCGAGCAGGATCCGCATCTCAGCGCCCTCCCCCGAGCGTCACCAGCTCGGCTTCGGTGAGCTTCAACTGCTCTTTGGTTCCCCCTGGCAGCATCACCCCGACGATCCGAGGCTTCCCGAGGATGTACTTCTTTGCGTACGCCTGGAGCTGCGCCGGGGTCTGCTTCGCCATCGTCTCGATGTACCGGAGGTGATAGTCGAGCGAGAGGACGCTCCACCAGAAGCCGATCGTGTGCGAGCGCTCCGAGGCGCGCTCATCTCCGAACGCCGTCGTCACCGCGCGCTCGGCCTTGACCGCCTCGAGCTCCTCGGCGGAGAAGTAGCCAGGCCGCACCGTCTCGTGCAGCGCGGAATCAAGGGCCGCGAGCGCGGCCCGGAGCTTCTCCGGTGTGGTCTGCCCACTCACGGTGATCGGCCCGACATTCGCGAGGGTGTAGTAGTTCACGATCACCCCCTGCCAGAGCCCGCTGTCCACGAGGCGCTTATGGAAGCGCGAGGTGGGTTGATTGAGGAGATCGGAGTAGACATCGGCGGCGAAGGTGGCGGCCTCGTCGGCTCGTGCCGGGGGACCATGCCACTGGATCTGTACGGTGACGGCGTTGACCTCTTCCTCGACGATCAGCGCGCGACTCTTCGTGAGGGGTGTGACGGCGGGCACCGGCGCCCGCACGAAGGGATCGGCGCCGCGGGGCCAGTCGCCGAGCACGGTGCGCACGAGTGCGAGGGTCGCCTCCGGGTCCACCGCGCCACTGACGATCAGCGCGCTGTTGTTCGGCACATAATAGAGATCACGGATCGTCTTCATCTGCTCGGGGGTGACCCCGCCGATGACGCTCCGATCGCCGATGGTGTTCTTGCGGCTCCAGAAGTCGCCCCAGAGCATCCGCCCCATCTGCTGATCGAAGCGGAAGAAGGGGGACGACTCGGCACGGTCGTACTCGCCCAGGACGACGACCTTCTCCCGCGCGAGCTCATCGGCACGGAACTGGGCGCCGCGGAGGGCGGAGGCGAGGAAGCGGAGCCCGCCCTCCAGCGAATCGGCGGCGACGGTCAGGTAATAGGTGACCTGCTCCTCGCGGGTGGTGGCGTTGAAGACGGCACCCAATCGCGCGGCGCGATCCATGAAGGCATCGGGCTCGGGGTAGTCGTCGTTCGCCTTGAAGAACATGTGCTCGAAGAGATGCGCGAGCCCCGCGTACTCCGGGGGCTGGGTGAAGGCGCCGTTGCGCACCACGAGCTCGACGGTGACCAGCGGGACCCCACCGCTCGGGGCGATGATGACCTCGAGCCCATTGGGGAGCTGGGTGCGGCGCAGGGCGAGGTCGCGCTCGCTGGGCTGGGCGCCGACCGCGGAGGCGCTCATCAGCAGTCCCGCGACGACCACCAGGGGCGCGATGATGCGAACTCGCGTCCCGATCATGGCCAGGAGGCCGCTAGCGAGGCGCCACCCACGCACGTTGATTTCGCTCATCCTATGTCCCACTCCCCGTCGAATCGTTCGTCGCAGGCCGCGGCTTGGGCGGCCGCCCTTGGCCCCGTCCTCGGTGCCGACCGGCTGCGCCGTGACGTCCCACTCGCTCCATACACCACCTTCCGCATCGGCGGTCCCGCCGACCTGCTGTACGATGCCACGACGGCGGAGGAGCTCGCCACTGCGGTCTCCGCCGCACGGCGCGCGGCGATCCCGGTCTTCGTCCTCGGGCTCGGCGCCAACATCCTGATCGGGGACCTCGGGTTCCATGGGCTGGTGGTTCGCAACGTCGCGAACGCGATCACGATCGGCGCCGATGGGAAGGTCCGGGCCGAGAGCGGGGCGACGGTCGCCGAACTCATCCGGCGTACCGTGGCTGCGGGGTGGTCGGGGCTCGAGCACTATGTGGGGATCCCCAGCACCGTCGGCGGGGCGGTCTGGCAGAACCTGCACTTCCTCTCGCCAGCGCCGGAGCGGGCGCGGACGATGTTCATCGCGGAGGTCGTCGAGTCGGTCGAATTGCTGGTGTCAGGTGACAGGGTTCAGGTGGTCAGGGGGGACGAGATGGGGTTCGGATACGACATCTCGCGCCTCCATGGGAGCGGGGAGATCGCTCTCGCAGTGACCTTCGCCCTCGCGAAGGGAGATCATGTCGAGATGCATCGCGTGATGCAGGAGAACCTCTCCTGGCGCGGATCGCGGCATCCCTGGTTGGAGCACCACCCGAGCGCGGGATCGATCTTCAAGAAGATCGAAGGGGTCGGGGCTGGCCGCCTCATCGATCAGTGCGGGCTCAAGGGATTCCGCATCGGCGATGCGCAGATCTCGCATATCCATGCGAACATCATGGTGAACCTTGGGTCGGCGACGGCCGCCGATGTGCGGAAGCTGATCCGCCATGCGCAGCAGGCGGTGGCCGAGCGCTTCGATCAGATGTTGGAGCCCGAGATCGGCTTCATCGGGGAGTTCGGCGACCTATCGTGAGCGGCGGGGGGGGGCCGATGGCACACCGACTCAGTAGCGCTGGCCGAACTCGAGGAACCAGCGCGTCGGCCCGGGTCGATCGAGGGTGCGGGCGATCCCCGCACCGACCGCCCCACCAAAGACCCGAAGGGTGAGACTCGCCGAGGTGCGCGGATGCCCACTCTCAGCGGAGCCGAGGGCGGTGACGGTCGCGCGGGCGGTGGCGTTCGAGGCCCGCGTCCACCCGGACTGGAGCCCGAGTGAGAGGGTCGGTGCGACCGGTGGGAGCCAGATGCGCGGGGTGAGGAGGACCGGACTCCGCATCCACGGGGTCATCCAGGCGACCGCTCCTCGCAGCACGGCGGCCTGATCACCGGCGAACTCTTTATAGTCGTAGCCCGGCAGATTCTGTTGGCGGCCGAGCTCGAAGAGCTGTTGGGGTGGGGCATCGGGGGAGGTGACGCCGAGGTCGAGTCGCGCGGCGTACATGAGGCCCCCGCGATTGGCGCGCGCGGTGAGTCGCGCCTCCGCGCGTTGATAAGTGAGCGCGCCGTCGCCCCGCTCGTAGTGCAACCGAGCCCCGAACCCCGGTCGTAAGAATTCGAGCGCGACGTCGGGGTTGGCATCCATCGTGATCAGGGTCCGCCGATAGCTCCCATCGGTCACTGGCCGATTGGCTCGGAAGGGGGTCCGCGAGCGAAAGGGGCTCGACTTCACATTCCGATCGACCATCCCATCATGCGCGGCCCCGAACTCGGCGCGGAACTGCACGCGTTGACGGACGCCGATCAGCCGCATGTACTGCAGGGTGGCGGTGTGGCGATCGACGTAGTCGTACTCATCGCGGCCGAAGAGGGCGCCCAAGACGGAACCTGAGTCGTAGGGATTCCGGAAATCGTTCGTGAGATCGAGCGATCGTTGGAGGCGGAGCGCGAGCTGATCGCGCCCCCGCCGCTGCTCGATGACCAGGCGCCCGCGCGCCGTCTGTTCGGCGAAGGCCCATCCCCCAGCGGCGCGGAGGGTGACCCCGGGTGCGGCATCGCGGAAGCGGAGGACGGCGCCGGTCCCGAGGAAGACCCCCTGGATGCGATCGAGGCGATAGGAATCGGAGAGTCGCTCGGTCTCCAGGCGCGCGCGGGGCGGCCCACGAGGATTGAAGCGATCGGGGGCGACATCGGCGAAGTCATCGGCCCCGGTCTCGGCGGTCATCGAGCCGATCTCCGTCGTCCAATCGCGATAGGCACTCACGCTATCGGGTGGGCCGAGGGCGAGTCGGAAGGGACGGATCTCGAGGGTATCGGACGGGGCGCCGACGACGACATCGGGTGGGGGGGCGAGGATCTCCCGGTCGAGGAAGCGGGTGACGATCCGGACGATCGCGCGCCCTTCGCCCGCCATCGCTGAGGCTCCCTGCACCTCGAAGCGCTGATAGGCCGGGAGCCAGAAGCGCCCATCGACCTCGGCGTTCACCGCTTCGACGTAGGCGATCCCCTCGAAGCCGGAGCCGCGGGAGATCAGGTTGCGGTCGTCGCGCTCCCCCACTTGGGCGAAGTGGCCGCGGAGGCGGACGATCTGCCACCGGGTGGCGTCAAGATCGAGGGTCCCGACGAAGACGACGGTCCCGCGCGCGAGTCCACGGCGCGGGGTGACCTCGATGCGCCGCACGGGGATCTCCCGTCCGGCGGTGCGCACCGTCTGCACGACCTCCCCCCCGCGAAAGCGATAGGTGCGTTCGCGCTCGTCGCCGAGCGGGTGGATGGCGTAGAGGGGGTCGCGCCCCTGCACGCGACTCCGGCGTTGCCACGACGTCGAGGTATCACGCCCGAAGAGGAGGGCGAGCCGATTCCCGTAGAGCGAGGGGATCGCCCAGCCGCCTCGGAAGAGTCCGAGGCTTGAGATGTTCGTCGCGATCGCCTGCGTGCGATACCCGGTGACCTGCTGCATGTAACGGCCGGTCCGATCCCAGGTGAGGGTGCTCGCGACCTGTTCGATCGAGAGCGACATCTCCATCCCTTCGGCGCGGCGATTCCCGAGGGAGATCTCGGATTCGAGGCGCGCGCGATAGCCCCCCAGCTCCTCCGGGACGAGGCGATTGCGGAGTGCCGCCGAGTCGAGGATCGCGGCGAGGGTCATCGTATCGTGGGGCGCCTCCTGCGCCGGGAGGGCGACCCCCGGAAGCCAGAGGAGGAGCGGGAGGAGCAGGCGATGCATCACCATGGATTCTACTCATGCCGCTTGCTGGTGAGGGGCGACCCCGCCATCGTTGGGCGATGACATCCCCCGAGGGATCCCCCGCCACCCCCTTCACCACCGGACGGATCGTCGCCCTCCTGGCTGGGCCGGTCGGGGGCGCTCTCGTGACCTCCCTGCAGGTCGGGGGGCTCGAGGGGACGCCGCGCCGCGTCCTCGGGGTGATGGCCTGGATGGCGATCTGGTGGATCAGCGAGTGCCTCCCGCTCGCGGTGACGGCGCTCCTCCCGATCGCCCTCTTCCCGTTGCTCGGGATCGCGACCCTCCGTGAGGCGGCGGCGCCGTTCGCGAACGACATCATCTATCTGTATCTGGGTGGGTTCCTCTTGGCGGCGGCGCTGGAGCAGTGGCATGCGCATGAGCGGATCGCCCTCGCGGTGATCGATCGCGTGGGACTCAGCTCGCGGCGGCTCGTGCTCGGGGTGATGCTCGCGACGGCCTTCATCTCGATGTGGATCTCCAACACCGCGACGGCGGCGATGATGTATCCGATCGCGCTGGCGATCGGCGCGCTCTTCGGTGAGGGGAGGGCGGCGCGGAGCCAGCGGGTCGCGCTGCTGTTGGGTGTCGCCTTCGCGGCAAGTTTGGGGGGGATGGCGACGTTGATCGGGACCCCCCCGAACCTGATCCTCGCCGGTGCCACCAAAGAGCTGATCGGGGTGACGCTCGACTTCGCCTCCTTCCTGCGCTTCGGGTTGCCAGTCGCGTTGGTCATGATCCCCCTCGCCTGGGCATTGCTGGTCTTCGTCTTCCATCGCGAGCAGCTCTCGCTCGGCGCGGAGGGAAGTGCCCTGCTCGACGAGCGGCGGCGTGGGCTCGGGCGCCTCGGTGGCGGCGAGCGCACGGTGCTGATGGTGTTCGCACTCACCGCGCTCGCCTGGTTCTTCCGCGAGCCGAAGCTGATCGGATCGCTGGCGATCCCGGGGCTGACACAGCTCCTCCCGGGGCTCACCGATGCGGGGATCGCGGTGATCGCCGGGATGGTGTTGTTCATGATCCCCGGACGTGCGCGAGGGGGTGCGGTCCGGCCCTTGCTCACCTGGACCGAGGCGCGCGAGATCCCCTGGGATGTGCTCCTGCTCTTCGGCGGCGGGCTCTCGCTCGCCACGGCGATGGAGACGAGTGGGCTGGCCACGACGATCGGGGGGTGGATGGTGGGGCTGCGCGACTATCCCCTCCCGGTGGTGATGCTCGGGATCGCGGTGATGACCGTGGTCGTCTCCGAACTCGCCTCGAATGCGGCGACCGCCTCGATGGGGATGCCGATCGCCGTCTCGCTGGCGGCGGCACTCGAGCAGCCCCCACTCCTCCTGATGGTGCTGGTCGGGATGAGCGCCTCGATCGGCTTCGCGCTCCCAATGGCGACGCCGCCGAACGCGATCGTCTTCGGGAGTGGGGAGCTCCGAGTGCGCGAGATGATGCGGGCGGGGCTCGTGCTCGACCTCGTCGCGATCCTCGTGGTGGTAGGTGTGCTCCTCGTCGTGTTCTAGAGGCACTTCGGGGCCGCGATATCTTTCGCAGGACCATGCGCCGCGACTATCGCTTCATCGCCGACACCGATTCCCTCGACGCGCTGCGCCGCCTGCAACGTGGGTGGGCGGGATGGGAGATGGTCGAAGGGCAGTTCCGGGTGCGCCTCCGCGAGGGGGGCACAGTGCACGTGCATGTGGACCGCGCGGAGATCGAGCCGGCGTTCGAGGTGTCGTGCCTCGTCGCCGATTACCTCCCCGACGAGGAATCACTCCCCTCACGCGACTCGGCGTTCACCTCGCGCCCGAACGACATCACCGTCTTCCGCGGGGTGACCTGGCTTGAGATGCGCCCCGACCTGGGACCCGAGCACAGCATCCAATACAGTGCGATGCCGGGGTTCGATCTCCCGGAGACCGCGGTGGCGATGTGCGACTTCACCGACGCGATCTCGATCACGAACGAGACGGGCGCGATGATCGTGCGGCATGCCCTCAAGCCAGGGTGGCTCGAGGTGGTCGAGGACCGGGAAGAGGTCGAGAAGTTCCTTCGGCTGCGCGGTGTGACCTGAGCGGCGGTACGATGCGCCCGCTGGCGCGTCGTACCGCCGGCGGGCTTACCCTTTGCGCGCCTTCCCCCGATCCGCGAGCCAGCTGGTCAC
>JBMTXT010000093.1:0-7932 GCA_049453775.1 Gemmatimonadaceae bacterium
GGGCGTCTTGGTGGCCGTCTTCGTGGCCGTCTTCGTGGCCGGCTTCGTGGTGCTCCCGGCACCCTGGGCGCCGACCCAGTCGGCGGGGGCGGTGAGGAGCAACAGCGCGAGGAGGGAGACGACGGGGAGTCGGCGCATCAGGGAATAGTACCCGGCAGAGGCGAACGTGGCGACGCGGTCACCAAGGAGGACGACCAGCCCCCCTATTTCGTGACGAGCCCCGGGACCTGCGCTCCGGCGCGGTCATCGCGCTGCGAGGTGGCCCATTTGAAGAAGACCACGGCGGTGAGGAGGTAGAAGAAGAGCCCGCCCGGGATCCACATGATGAGGCCGCCGAGGCGCTGATCCTCGAGGGGGGAGAGCCCCCAGAGGCGCGGCGCGCTCGCGTAGGCCGGATAGAGCACATGGTCCGCATAGACGATGAAGATCGAGACGATCGTCATCGGGAGCGTCATCAGGAAGCTGTAGAGCATCTGCCCCGGGTAGCTCAGGCGCGGGAGCTCCGGCATCGGGCTCAAGAGCGGCCACCAGACCAGGACCGCCGTCACGAGGAACATCAGGTGCTGGGCGATATGCACCTCGTGGTGGTACATCGCGGAGTTGTAGAGGGGCGGGAGATGCCAGACCGCGAGGACCAGGTTGAAGCTCGCGAAGGCGACGCGGGGGGTGGTGATCGTCCGGGCGAGGGCCGCCACCGCCGGGATCCGCAGGGCGGGGCGGAGCATCCACCCCGGGGTCCCGAGGAGGAGCAACGGCGGCGTCACGAAGGTGAGCACGAGGTGCTGCACCATGTGGCCGGTGAAGAGGTAGTAGTCGCTGATATCGTGGATCGGCCCATTCAGCGTGAGGAACATCGCGAGGAGGCCCCCCACGACGCTGAGGTGCTGGCCGAGGGTGAGGCGCTCGCCCGTGGCGCGGTGGGCGGCGCCGCGCCAGAGGTAGAGTCCCCAGAGCGCGAGGAGCCCGATGACGGTGCTCCAGTGGACGGTGAAGCCGCCCTGGGAGAGGTCGACCTGCGGGTGGAGGAAGAGGGTCGGCGTGCCGATCAGAGCGAGATCTTCGCGAAGAGGAAGAGCAGCGCCAGGATCGTGGCCCCGGCGATGATCAGCGGGCCGGTGAAGAGCGCCTTGAAGAGCTTATGGTCGTACTTGAGGTGCATGTAGAAGAGCACCACGATGGCGAACTTGGCCGCGCTCATGACGATGAGCGAGGGATTGAAGAGCGGGGACGCGACCAGGGCCGGGATGTAGTAGGCCCAGACCTCGACGATCGTGATGACCGTCAGGATCACGGCGACCTTGAGGTAGGTCGCACCGGTGGGGTGCGCGTGCGCGGGGGACTTGGGGTCGTGTGCCATGCGGGCCTCGCGCTACTGGATGAGGTAGATGAGGGTGAAGATCACGATCCAGACGACATCGACGAAGTGCCAGTAGAGCGCCGCGATGTCGACGACGAGCTCGTCCTGCGGGCCGAGGCCGCGCGTGCGGTCGATCCAGAGGAGGCTCATCAGCCAGAGCACCCCGACCGTCACGTGCGCGCCGTGGAAGCCGGTCAGCGTGAAGAAGGTGGAGCCGAAGAGGTTCGTCTTGATCGTGAGCCCCTCGCGGACGAACGCGGTGAACTCGTAGGCCTGGAACCCGAGGAAGGTCGCCCCGAGGAGGGCGGTCACCCCGAGCCAGAGCTGGGACGAGCGCTGCGCGCGGGTCCACCACCCGGCGTTCGCCGGGAGCGGGACGCCCTTGAGCTGGACGGCCTGGAGCGCGAGCACCATCGCGAGCGAGGACATCAGGAGGACGAAGGTCGAGGCCGAGGTCACCGGGATGTCGAGGATCGCCGGGAAGACCTTCCCCGCGGCGTCGGTGTACTCGGTGTGCGGATAGGGGCCGACGAGCGACTTCCCCTTGTAGATCAGGTAGGTCGAGATCAGCGAGGCGAAGAGCATGCACTCCGACCCGATGAACGCCCAGATGGCGATCTTCCGGTGATCGAGCCCGGTGGTCGTGTGATGCGTATGCGCGTGGCCGTCGTCGTGCCCGGCGATGGCGTGGGATGCCATGAGGTCAGGGTCTCCGATTACTCGAGGGGGGAGGTCAGCCAGGCGTAGAGGCCGCCGATGAGCATGGCGGCGCCGCCCAGGGTGACGGTCATCGCGACGGCGAAGAGATCGTTGCGCAGGAAGAGGAGGCCGCTGAACATCACGACCAACCCGATCGCGGTGAAGGCGGGCTTGGCGGTCGGGTACGGCATCGGGATCCCGAGCGCCTTCGCGGTATGGGTCTCGGTCTCCTCCTTCAGCGGCGAGGGGCCCGGGGTCCCGGTGTCGCCATGCGCGCTCTCGCCCTCATGCCAGCTCGGGTCCTTGAGGTCCCAGAGCGGGTAGCGCGAGGTCACGGTCGGGATCTGCGCGAAGTTGTACTCCGGCGGGGGCGAGGGGATCGCCCACTCGAGGGTCGCCGCGCCCCAGGGATCGCCCCCGGCGATGACGCCGCGCGTGCGGCTCCGCACGAAGTTCCAGACGAAGACCGCCGTCGCGATCGCGAGGAGATAGGTCCCGTAGGTCGCGAGGAGATTGAACAGATCCCAGCCCTGGCCCGCGTCATACGTGTAGATACGGCGCGGCATCCCGAGGAGGCCGCTGAAGTGCATCGGGAAGAAGGTGAGGTTCATCCCGATGAAGTTCAGCCAGAAGTGCACGTTGCCGAGCCGCTCGTTCAGGAAGCGCCCGGTGATCTTCGGGTAGTAGTGGTAGATCCCGGCGAAGATCCCCATGATCGACCCGCCGAAGAGCACGTAGTGGAAGTGCGCGACGACGAAGTACGAGTCGGTCTGCTGGAGGTCGGCCGGCGGCGAAGAGTGCATCACGCCGGAGATCCCACCGATGGTGAACATCGCGATGAGGGCGATCGCGAACTTCATCGGCACGGTGAAGCGGACCTCGCCCGCCCACATCGTCGCGATCCAGTTGAAGATCTTCACCCCGGTCGGGATCGCGATGAGCATCGTCATCAGCGAGAAGATCGAGTCGGCGACCGCGCCCATCCCCACCGCGAACATGTGGTGGGCCCAGACGCCGAAACCCAAGAAGCCGATCATGATCCCCGAGTAGACCATCACGTTGTAGCCGAAGAGCGGCTTCTTCGAGAAGGTCGGGAGCACCTCCGACACGAGGCCGAAGGCGGGGAGGATCAGGATGTACACCTCGGGGTGCCCGAAGAACCAGAAGAGGTGCTGCCAGAGGAGGGGGTCGGCGCCCTGCGCGATCGCGTAGAACGTGGTCCCGAAGAAGCGATCCATCAGGAGGAAGACGAGCGCGACCGTGATCGGCGGGAAGGCGAGGATCAGGAGGAACTGCACGACGAAGGACATCCAGGTGAACATCGGCATGCGCATCAGCGTCATGCCCGGCGCCCGGAGGTTGATGATCGTCGTGATGAAGTTGAACGCGGCCGCGAGCGACGAGACGCCGAGGACCTGGAGGCCGATCACCCAGAAGTCGATGTTCGGGCCACTCGAGAACTGGTTGGTCGTGAGCGGCGCGTAGCCGAACCACCCGCCATCGGGGGCGACCTGGAAGAGGATCGGGACGGTGATGAAGATGCCGCCGAGGAGATAGACCCAGTACGAGAAGGCGTTCAGCCGCGGGAAGGCGACGTCACGCGCCCCGATCTGCAGCGGGATCAGATAGTTGAAGAAGGCGGCCGAGAGGGGCATGACGGCGAGGAACACCATCGTCGTGCCATGCATCGTGAAGAGCTGGTTGTACGTCTCGGCGGAGACGAACCCCATGTTCGGGCGCGCGAGCTGCGTGCGGATGAGCACGGCTTCGAGCCCGCCGATGAGGAAGAAGGCGAGGGCGGTCCAGAGATAGAGCGTCCCGATCCGCTTGTGATCGGTGGTCGCGATCCAGCTCCAGAGCCCGGTCGAGGACGCGGGCACCGCAGTGGCGCGGGCGGGGGCGGCGAGGGTGGCCATGGGACTGGTCTCCGGTCTACTTGAGCGCCATCAGGTAGGCGACGACATCGGCGATCTGCCGGTCATCGAGCCCGCCCGGATTGGTCATCTTCAGGATGGGGTCGTACTCCCCGCGGCCGATGGTGTTCATCAGCGAGCCGGGCTTCATATGCCGTGCGTTCTTGATCCAGCGCGCCAGGGTCGGGGCGTCATTCTGGTAGAGGCCGCCGGCGATCGTGTGGCGCGAGGCGATGTGCGTGAGGTTCGGGCCGATCTCCGAGACCGCGCCCGGGACGCCGCTGATCGCGTGGCACCCGATGCAGCCGCCGAGCATGAACCCTTCGTTGGCTCCGCGCACCGGGTCGCCCCCGGCGAGGAGGGCGTCGTCGAAGGTGAGCCCCGCCGGGATCGGCGTCTGCGGGATCACATGCGGGAACTCGGTCTCGAGCCGCGCACGCGGGAAGACGTACCCCGCCGTCGGGACCTGGGCCGTGGTGCTGTCCGTCCCCGTCACCTGCGCCACCGGGGTGACCGGGGTCGTCGGGGCGGGGGCCGGAGCGGCCGAGAAGACCGCCGGCGAGGCCTGATGCGTCGCCCACGACGCGAACTCCTCAGGCTGCACCGTGTAGAGTCGGAACTTCATGTTCGCATGGCTCGAGCCGCAGTACTCGGTGCAGAAGCCGTTCCACGCCGAGGTGCCGAGGTCGGTGTTCGGCGTGAACCAGAGGTAGTTGGTCTTGTTGGAGATGAGGTCGCGCTTCCCGCCCATCTGGGGGATCCAGAAGGAGTGGAGCACATCCTTGGTGGTGAGCTCGAACTCGACCGTCCGACCGACCGGGACGTAGAGCTCGTTGGCGGTGACGATGCCGAGCTCGGGGTAGCGGAACTCCCACCACCACTGGTGCCCGATCACCTGCACCTTGAGGGCGCCGGCGGGGGCATCGGCCTGCGTCTGGAAGATCGTCTTGACCGTCGGGATCGCGATCAGGACGAGGATGAGCGCCGGGATGACCGTCCAGGTGATCTCCAGCGCGGCGTTGCCGTGGATGGGGCGGGGTTTCGGGCCGCCGGGCCGCTTCCGATACTTGATGATCGTGTAGATCAGCGCCAACTCGACGACGACGAAGACGATCGTCCCCCAGAAGAGGAGCCGCTGGAAGAGCGCGTCGATCGCGGTGTTGAAGTCGGTGTGGTGGTTGAACGTGGAGTTCGGATACTCCGTGAACCCACACCCGGAGAGCGCCAGCAGGGCCACCGCTGCGAGCGCGGTTGGGGCTGCGTGGCGCAGCGACAGCTTCGGCATCGATTGGATGAGGCTGGGGGGAAGGCAGCGGCCCTGCGGGGCCGGAACCACCCCAGGGACGACTACGGATGAACAGGCGAAACCTAGCCCACCCGAATGGGTGGGGGCAAGAATCGCCTCACTCGGGTCGGATGGGCCGGGCGCGGTGTGGCAACACTCCTCAGCCGCATGTACCTTCGCCGGACCCTTCGCCCATCCTCCGATGACCACTCGTCGCGACTTCCTGACCTCGACGGCCGCCGCCGCGGCCGGCCTCACCCTCGTCCCCGCCGCGGCCCAGGGCGGAGAATCCCCCCGCACCGCCCCCTCGGCTGGTCCAGCGGCCACCCTCGCCCCCCGCCCGGTCGTCATCTCGTCCGGCAACGGGATCCGCGGGGTGAAGGTCGCCTACGACCAGATCGTCCGCGGCACCGATACCCTCGACGCGATCATCGCGGGGATCAACATCCAGGAGCTCGACCCCGACGACCAATCGGTCGGACTCGGCGGCTTCCCCAACGCCGACGGGGTGGTGCAGCTCGACGCGAGCTGCATGCATGGCCCCACCAAACGGGCCGGGGCGGTGGGATGCCTCGAGGACATCGCGACCCCGAGCCTCGTCGCCAAGGCGGTGATGGACTACACCGACCACATCATGCTCGTCGGCGCCGGCGCCAAGCGCTTCGCCCTCGACATGGGGTTCACGCCCCAGCCCCTGCTCACCGAGAAGACCCGGCAGGACTGGCTCCGGTGGAAGGCCAAGCTCAATCCGACCGACTTCTGGCTCGACCACGACGACGACGTGAAGATCAAGTTCTCGACCGGGACGATCAACATGAATGCCGTCAACGCCAAGGGGGAGATCAGCTCCTGCACGTCGACGAGCGGGATGGCGTGGAAGATCCCCGGCCGGCTCGGGGACTCGCCGATCGTCGGGGCGGGGCAGTACTGCGACAACGAGGTGGGGGCGGCGGGCTCCACCGGCCGCGGGGAGGCGAATATCAAGGTCTGCGGCGGCTTCCTCACCGTGGAGCACATGCGCCAGGGGCTGTCGCCGGCGCAGGCGGTGCTCAAGACCCTGGAGCGCCTCGTCGCCATGACGGAGCAGCGCCTCCTCCGCCCCGACGGCCGCCCGAACTTCGACATCCAGTTCTACGCCGTGGCCAAGGACGGGCGCTACGCCGCCGGCTCCCTCTATGAAGGGGCCGACTTCGCGGTCTGCGACGAGAAGGGGCCGCGCCTCGAGAAGTGCGTCTTCCTCTATCCCAGGGGTCGCTAGCTTTCGGGGATGACCGCACCCGACGAACCACTCGCCTACGACCCGGCCACGGTCGAGGCGCGGTGGCGCCAGCGCTGGGCCGAGCGGGGCACCAATCGCGTCGATCTCGCGAACGGCCCGCGGCCCTACTACAACCTCATGATGTTCCCCTATCCCTCGGCCGAGGGATTGCATGTGGGGAACCTCTTCGCATTCACGGGGAGCGACATCCATGCGCGCTTCCACCGGTTGCAGGGGCACACCGTCTTCGAGCCGCTGGGCTACGACGCCTTCGGGATCCACTCGGAGAACTTCGCGCTCAAGGTCGGGAAGCACCCGATGGAGCTCATCCCGAGCAACATCGCCAACTTCCGGCGGCAGTTGGATCGTGCGGGGCTGATGGTCGATTGGGATCGCTCGGTCGATACGACCGATCCCGCCTACTACAAGTGGACCCAGTGGGTCTTCCTGCAGCTCTACAAGCGCGGGCTCGCCTACAAGAAGGCGGCGGCGGTCAACTGGTGCGGGTCGTGCAAGACGGTGCTCGCCAACGAACAGGTCGAGGGCGGGGCGTGCGAGCGCTGTGGGACCGTGGTGGAGCAGCGCTTCCTCGAGCAGTGGTTCTTCCGCATCTCGGAGTATGCGCCGCGGCTGCTGAAGAACCTCGAGACGTTGGATTGGTCAGAGACCACCAAGCAGGCGCAGCGGAACTGGATCGGACGCTCCGATGGGGCGCGCGTACGCTTCACCGTGGAGGGCGCACCGAACGGGGAGACCGTCGAGGTCTTCACCACGCGCCCTGACACGATCTTCGGCGCGACCTATCTGGTGCTCGCGCCCGAGCATCCTTTGGTGGACCTGATCACCAAGGACTCCGAGCGCGGCGTGGTCGAGGCCTACCGTGCCCGCGCGGCGCGGCAGGACCTCGTGAGTCGCAAGTCGACCAAGGAGAAGACGGGGCAGTTCACCGGCGCCTACGCGACGAACCCTGCCACCGGGGCAGCGATCCCGATCTGGGTCGCCGACTACGTCCTCATGGAGTACGGGACCGGCGCGATCATGGCGGTCCCGGGGCACGACGAACGCGACTACGAGTTCGCCGTCACCTACGCGTTGCCGATCGTGCGCGTGGTGGCCGGGGAGGGACAGGATGCCTCGACCCCGCTCGACGGCGTGGCCTATGTAGGCGATGGGCGCCTCGTGGCCTCCGGGCGCTTTGACGGCCTCGGGGTCACGGAGGGGAAGCACGCGGTCACCGCCTGGCTGGCCGAACGGGGCGCCGCGGAGGCGGTGACCAACTACCGGCTCCACGATTGGTGCATCTCGCGGCAACGGTACTGGGGCCCGCCGATCCCGATCGTCTACTGCGATGCCTGCGGCACGGTGCCGGTCCCTGAATCGCAGTTGCCGGTGGCGCTCCCGCATGTCACCGACTTCAAGC
>JBMTXT010000094.1:0-7792 GCA_049453775.1 Gemmatimonadaceae bacterium
CCGATCTCGCCGCCCAAGGGGGCGCGGATGTCATCCGCGGCCGCGTCACCAACCAGGGGGGCGAGCCGATCTCCGGCGCGATCGTCACCGTCACTTCGGTGAGCGGCAATGTGAGCCGTCAGGCGCGCACCGCGCGCAACGGCTCCTATACCGTGATCTTCCAGGGGGGCGACGGCGACTACTTCGTCCTCGTGCAGTCGATCGGCTACACCCCGCGCCGCTTCCAGGTGAAGCGCGTGGCCGATGAGGAGATCCTCATCGCCGACGCCCGGCTTTCCTACGCCGCTCAGAACCTCGACACGGTGCAGATCGCGGGCGAGCGCAATCGCGTGAATCGGAACTCCGGCAATGAGGACCTCTCCGGGACCGAGCGCGGGCTCTCCAACGCGAATCTCGCCGCCGATCAGCAGGGTGATCTCGCGGCGCTGGCCGCCTCGATCCCCGGGGTGCAGTTCCTCCCCGGTGCCGATGGCGATCCCTCCGGCTTCTCGGTCCTCGGCCTCACCTCGGACCAGAATTCGACCACATTGAATGGCTTGGGGACCGGCGCCTCGAGCCTCCCGCGCGATGCCTCGATCTCGAGCTCGCTCGTCACGGCCCCGTATGACGTCTCACGCGGTGGCTTCTCCGGCGGACAGCTCAACGTTCGCAGTCGCCCGGGCTCGAACTTCAAGGTCCGCTCGACGAGCCTGAATCTCGATTCCCCCGCCTTCCAGTGGACCGATCCCGCCGGTCGCGCATTGAATCAGGAGTACTCGAACGCCTCCTTCGGCGGCGCGATCAGCGGGCCGATCACCTTCGATAAGGCCTTCTATAACCTCGCCTATCAGGTTGGGCGTCGTGCGAACGATCTGCAGACGCTGCTGAACACGAGCCCGGTCGGGTTGCAGGCCGCCGGCGTCGCGCCGGACTCGGTGAATCGTCTCCTCTCGATCCTCTCCGCCAACGGGATCCCGGCCACCGTCGCGGGGATCCCCAATCAGCGGGCGAACGATCAGCTCTCCGTCTTCGGCGCGCTCGATTGGGCCCCGCCGTCGTCCCTCACGGGGCAGGCGCTCAATATCTCGTTCAACGGCAGTGTCTCCGCGCAGTCGCCGGCGAGTGGGCTCACCACCGCCACCCCCGCCAACTCGGGGGAGCGCACCAATGCGAGCGGAGGGCTCCAGCTCCGGCACACGAATTTCTACGGGATCTTCCTCTCCGAGACCAACTTCGGCGTCAACGGTTCGCGCAATGTCGCCGAGCCCTATGTGGTCCTCCCCAACGGCTCGGTCCTGATCAACTCGACCTTCGCCGACGGGACCAACGGGGTGAACGTCATCACCTTCGGCGGGAGTCCCTCGCTCAACAATACGCAGTCGTCGAGCACCTTCGCCTTCAATAACCAGCTCTCCTGGTTCAGCCTCGACAACAAGCACCGGCTCAAGATGACCACCGAGCTCCGCCGCGATAGCTACACCGCGGAGCAGACACAGAACATGTTCGGGACCTTCCGCTTCAATTCCCTCGGGGAGTTCGAGACGGGGCGCCCCGCCGCCTTCACTCGCCTCCTCGAGCCGCGCACCCTGAGTGCGGGGCAGTGGGTCGCGGGCGCCTCGCTGGGTGATTCCTACCGGGTGAACCGCGATCTCCAGCTGCAGTACGGCGTGCGCGTCGACGCGAACCGCTTCAGTGACCTCCCCGATCGCAATGAGGCCGTCGAGACGCTGTTCGGCGTGCGCAACGACCAGGTCCCCCAGTTCATCGGGTTCTCCCCCCGGTTCGGATTCTCCTGGAGCTACGGCCAGGCCCCGCAGATCCCCGGCTTCGAGGGTGCCTTCCGCGGCCCGCGCGCCGTGGTCCGCGGTGGTGTCGGTGTCTTCCAGAACACGCCGCAGGTCCGTCTCACGCAGGGCGCGCTCAACAACACCGGCCTCGCGACAGGGATCCAGAACCTCTCCTGCGCCGGTGGCGCGGCCCCGATCCCCGATTGGGCCACCTACGGGCTCGATCAGGCGACCATCCCCACCACCTGCGCCGACGGCTCGCTTGGGAGCGTCTTCTCCAACGCGCGCCCCAACGTCTCCCTCTTCGGCGAGGACTTCCGCCCGCAGCAGTCGATCCGCGGCAATGTCCAGTGGAATGGTCCCGTCCTCGACAACCGCTTCACCGCGACCGCCGAGGTGACCTACTCGCGGAATCGGTTCCAGCAGAGCTTCATCGATCTCAACTTCGATGCCACCGAGCGCTTCGCCCTCGCGTCGGAGGGGAATCGTCCCGTCTTCGTGACGCCGACCAGCATCGTCCCGATCAACGGCGCGATCGCACCCGGCGCGAACCGCATCTCGACGCAGTACAATCGCGTCACGCAGCAGCTCTCCGATCTCGAGGGGGAGAGCAAGCAGGTCACCCTCCGCGTGCAGCCCACCCGCTTCAGTACCGGGCTCACGTGGAGCGTCGCGTACGTCTTTGCCGATGTGCGAGACCAGGTCCGCGGCTTCCAGAACACCGCGGGCGACCCGCGCGTGATCGAATGGGCGCGGGCGCAGTTCAACACGCGCCATCAGATCAGCTACAACCTCGGCTACAACTTCTTCGATCTCGTCCGCGTCAACTGGTTCGGGAGCTTCCGCGCCGGGAATCCCTTCACCCCGCTCGTCTCGGGCGATGTGAATGGTGACGGGTACAGTAACGATCGCGCCTTCATCGTCGACCCGGCCTCGGCGGTCGATCCCGCCGTCGGCACCGCGATGCAGGCGCTCCTCGCGAGCACGAGCCCCGAGGCACGCCGCTGCTTGCAGGGGCAGCTCGGGACGATCGCGGGACGCAACAGCTGCCAGGGGCCCTGGATCCAGACGGCGAACCTGAGCCTCTCGATCAACCCGCTCAAGATCGGTCTCCCGCAGCGCGCGACCCTCTCCTTCAACGTGAGCAACCCGCTCGGCGCCGCCGACCTCCTCTTCCATGGCGAGGACGGGATCAAGGGGTGGGGCCAGGCCCGCATCCCTGACCCCACGCTGCTGTATGTGCGCGGCTTCGATCCGGTGACGCAGCGCTTCAAGTACGACGTGAACCAGCGCTTCGGCAACGTGAGCCCGCAGCTCTCCGCCATCCGGGCGCCGGTCGCGCTCACCGTGCAGCTCCGCTTCGATCTGGGCCCTACGCGTGAGAAGCAGATCCTCACGCAGACCTTGGATCGTGGGCGCTCGCTCGATGGGAACAAGGCCACCGAGGCCACCCTGCGGGCGCAGTACACCAATGCGGGGCTCCCCAACCCGATGGCGACGATCCTGCGGCAGGCTGATACGCTCAAACTCACCGGTCCGCAGGCCGACAGCCTCGCGACCATGAATCGCTGGTACCTGATTCGCCTCGATTCGATCTGGTCGCCGGTGATCAAGCGCTTCGCCGCGCTCCCGGAGGTCTACGATCGCCAGACCGCCTTCGCGGACTACACCAAGGCCCGTCAGGCGTCGGTCGACCTGCTGCTGCGTCTCGCGCCGCGGATGAACGCCCTCCTCTCGAAGGAACAGAAGCGGAAACTTCCGCCGTTCATCGCGGTATACCTCGACAAGCGGTATCTGAATTCGATCCGCAACGGCACCGCGGGCACCGGGTTCGGTCTCCCCGGTGGGTTCGATGTCGGGGCGATCGGTGGCGGCGGCGGGATGCGCACCATCGAGATCCGCAGATAGAACAGCGGCTGAAGGCTGAAAGCTGAAAGCTCAAAGCTTACAGCTCGAAGCTGTCAGCCCACGCCTTTCCGTTTTCAGCTTTCAGCTTCCAGCTTCCAGCCATGACTCTCTTGACTCGCCGTCCTCTCCTCGCCGCCTTCGCCCTGTGCGCCGGCAGCGTCTCTCTCTCCGCCCAGAGTTCCAAGCTCCCCGAACTCCGGCCCCTCACCAAGGTCCTCTCGCGCTCGTCTGAGAGCCTCGGCTCGATCGCGACCGCGGTCCCGCTTCCGGGCGGCCGCGTCCTGGTGAACGACATCCTCCAGCGGCGCGTCGTGATGTTCGACTCCACGCTGACCGAGGTCCGCGTCGTCGCGGACACCACCCCGGCCACGGGTAACGCCTACGGGGCGCGGGGCGGGGGGCTCATCGGCTTCCGCGGCGACTCCGCCCTCTTCATCGATCCCGTCTCGCTCTCGATGATGACGGTGAACGCGTCGGGGGAGCTCACCACCGTGCGTGCCGTCCCGCGCGCGCAGGAGGTCAACGCCTTCACCGGTGCGCAGGGGCGCCCGGGCTTCGACAACAAGGGCCGCCTCGTCTATCGCGGCGTCCCGCGTCCTCGCTTCGGCGGCCCCAACGCGCGTCCCAGCGTCGGCAACTTCGTCATGCCCGAGCTCCCCGATTCGGCCCCGATCGTCCGGCTCGACATGAGCACGCGCGCGATCGACACCGCCTCGGCGCTCAAGTTCAATCGCCCCGACGTGAAGGTCTCGCAGGGTGCGGACGGGCGCATCAGCGTGCAGACGCGCACCAATCCCTTCCCGATGATCGATGAGTGGGCGCTGCTCAGCGATGGCACCATCGCCGTCGTCCGTGGGCACGACTTTCATATCGAGCGCATCCACCCCGATGGGCGCGTGACCTCCTCCCCCAAGCTCCCCTTCGAGTGGCAGCGCCTCGAGGAGGACACCAAGGTCTACATCCTGGACAGCGCGCGCACCGCGCTCGAGAAGCAGCGTGAGGAGGCCCAGCGCCTCATTGCCGCTGGTGGGGCTGGCGCCTTCTTCGCGGGTGGTGGCGCGGAGATGATCATGGGCGGCGGGATGAGTGGTGGGATGGGCGGTGGGATGGTCGGCATGTCCATCACCGTCGGCGGTGGCCCGGGTGGTGGTGGCGGCCCCCCGCAGCGCGGTGGCCAGGGTGGCGGCCAAGGCGGAGGGCAGGGTGGTGGCCGCGGTGGTCAGGGCGGTGGCCGCGGTGGTCAGGGCGGTGGTGCCGGCCCCGGTGGCGCCAACTTCCAGCTCCCCGCCGTCCAGCTCGTCGATCCCGTCGACATCCCCGACTATCGCCCCCCGTTCACCCCGAACGCGGCGATCGGTGACCTCGACGGCAACCTCTGGGTCCGCACCACCGCCGTCGCCGGCGACCTCGGCCCCATCTACTACGTGATCGACGCCAAGGACCAGATCATCGACCGCGTGCAGCTCCCGCCGGGCCGCATTCTCTCTGGCTTCGGCCCGGGCGGGACGATCTACCTGGCCGTGCGCGACACGGCGGGGAAGACGTATCTGGAGCGGGTAAGCCTCAAGTAGTGCGCAGCTTTCCCGAATAAAATCATCCCAATCCCTTGCGACGCGTTCGGCGAGGCGGTAGCCTCCATAAGTAGCCCTTGAGAACCATTCTCAACTCGCCGATTCGCCCCGGATGACCCTCCCCGTCGCCTCGAACGCCCCCTCCTGCCACTGCCCCCTGCTCGAGTCCAAGCAGGGCAGCGAGTCGACCGTCGTCGCCATCGCCTGCGGCGAGTCCGAGGCCTGTCGCCTCCGCGCCCTCGGCCTCTACGAAGGCGCCACCGTCTCCGTCATCGGCAAGCGCCACTGCCTCTTGGTGGACGTGAGCGGGACCCGGCTCGCCTTGGGGAGCGATCTCGCCACCGGCATCACCGTCCAGCCGCGGGCCGCCACCGCCCCCTGACGTGAACGCACCGGCAGCGCCGGCGCGCCTCGGCCACGATCGGCCCCTGCGCGTCGCCATCATCGGCAATCCGAACACCGGCAAGACCACGCTCTTCAACGCGCTCACCGGACTCCGGCAGCGCGTCGGTAACTTCGCGGGCGTCACCGTCGAACGCGTCGAAGGGGCCTTCAAGCTCGGCGACGGTCGCCGCGTCACGATCCTCGATCTCCCCGGCTCCTACTCCCTCACCGCCGGCTCCCCCGACGAGCAGATCGCCCTCGAGGTCCTCCTCAAGCGCGATGCCACGCCCTGGGAGCCCGACGTCGTCCTCGTCGTCGTCGATGCGGTGCATCTCGATCGGAACCTCTTCCTCGCGAGCCAGGTCTGCGAGCTCGGCCTCCCCGTCGTCATCGCGCTGAATCAGATCGACGTCGCCGAGTCGCAGGGGATCCGCATCGATGTCCCCGAACTGATCCACGAGCTCGGCGTCCCGGTGATCCCCACCGTCGCTTCGCGGGGAGAAGGGCTCGATCCCCTCCGCCACGCCCTCTTCACCGCGGCCGCGCTCCCGGCGCCTACGCCGCGCTTCGCGATCGATGCGAGCGCGGAGACCTCGCTCGCGCGGCATAAGTGGATCGGTGAGGCCGTCGCGCGCACCGTCACGCGGCGTGCGCGTCAGCTCGGGACCTCGAGCGATCACATCGATGCCATCGCGCTCCATCGCGTGGGCGGGCCGCTGCTCTTCTTGGTGATCATGGCGCTCGTCTTCCAGGCGGTGTTCAGCTGGGCGGCGCCGCTGCAGGATGGGATCGAATCGCTCGTGCTCGCCGTCGGCGCGCGGGTGGGCAACGCGCTCCCCGTCGGGGATCTCCGCTCCCTCGTCGTCGATGGCGTCTTCGCCGGCGTGGGGTCGGTGCTCGTCTTCCTCCCGCAGATCGCGATCCTCTTCGGCTTCATCGGCATCCTGGAGCACTCGGGCTACATGGCGCGTGCCGCCTTCCTGATGGATGGGCTGATGCGTCGTGTCGGGCTACACGGGAAGAGCTTCATCCCGATGCTCTCGGGCTACGCCTGCGCGGTGCCGGGGATCATGGCGACGCGCACGATCGAGGACCCCAAGGATCGGCTCGCGACGATCATGGTGGTCCCGCTCATGAGCTGCTCGGCCCGCCTCCCGGTCTACACGCTCCTCATCGGGACCTTCATCCCCGGGCTCCCCCTCATCCCCGGGCTCGATCTCCAGGGGGCGACGATGCTCCTGATGTATCTCCTCGGGACCATCACCGCACTCGCGATCGCCGCGCTCTTCCGGAAGACGCTCCTGCGCGGCCCGGTGCGCCCGATGATCCTAGAGCTCCCCCCCTATCGGTGGCCTGCGCCGAAGTCGCTCCTCGTCTCCGTCTGGCAGCGCTGCCAGGTCTTCCTCCGGCGCGCAGGCACGGTGATCCTCTCGCTCAGCATCGTCCTCTGGGCCCTCGCCACCTATCCGCGCGCATCAAAGGATCCCACGCGTACCCCGGCGCAGCAGCAGGAGGCGCAGCTCGCGCACTCCGCGCTCGGGCGCTTCGGCCAGGCGATCGAACCCGCCGTCGCCCCGCTCGGCTACGACTGGAAGATCGGCGTCTCGATCGTCGCGAGCTTCGCCGCGCGCGAGGTCTTCGTCTCTACGATGGGGACCATCTATGGTGTGGGGGGGGAGGATGACGCCGCCCTCGCCGATCGCCTGCGCGCCGAGACCGATGCCTCGGGGGCCCCGGTCTACACCCCGCTCATCGCGGTGGGACTGATGGTCTTCTACGTGTACGCGCTGATGTGCATGAGCACGATCGCGGTCACCGTGCGCGAGGCGGGGGGCGGTCGGGTGGGCTGGAAGTGGGCGACGATCCAGTTCGTCTACATGCTCGCCCTCGCGTATGGCGCCGCCTGGCTCGTGCTGGTGGTAGGCCGCGCGCTCGGGTTCAGCTGAGCCGGAGGACATGTCGATGCGGACCGACACCCTGATCGCCCTCGTGATCGTCGCCGTCGCCGCCGGCACGGTGATCCGCCGCCTGGTGCAGCAGAGGCGCGCCGCGCGGGCCAAACCTACGAGTGGTCCGGGCTGCGGGAACTGCGGCGGGCACTAGCCCCACCGCGGCCGAGGCCACGGCAGGTGTCGCCGTCACCGGCACCGCCGAGGCCGGCGC
>JBMTXT010000095.1:0-7410 GCA_049453775.1 Gemmatimonadaceae bacterium
CAGGTCGGCTTCACCACCGATCCCACCGACGCGCGCTCGACGCATTATGCGAGCGATGTGGCGAAGGGGTTCGAGATGCCGATCATCCATGTGAACGCCGACGACGCCGAGGCCTGCATCATCGCGATGCGGATCGCGGTGGCGTATCGCGCGCGATTCAAGAAGGACTTCCTCATCGACCTCGTCGGCTATCGGCGGTGGGGGCACAACGAGGGGGACGAGCCGACCTTCACGCAGCCGCAGCTCTACGAGCGGATCAAGGCGCATCCGACCCCGCGGCAGGTGTGGGGGAACCGCCTCGTGGCGGAGGGGCTCGTGACGCCGGCGCAGGTCGAGGCGCTCGACGCCGAGGCAGCCGCGCGATTCCAGGCGGCGTTCGAGGCGTCGAAGGCGCCGGCCGATGGTCATGTGGCGCATGCGACCTCTGCGCCGCACGACGACTCCGCGGTGACGACGGTCCGCACCGCGGTCCCGGCGACGGCGCTCACCCAGTGGAACGAGGCGCTGCTCACCTATCCCGCTGGCTTCACCCCGCATCCGCGGCTCGCCAAGCAGCTCGAGCGGCGGCGGGAGGCGATCGGTCCGGCGGGGGGGATCGATTGGGGGCATGCGGAGGCGCTCGCCTTCGCGTCGATCCTCGCCGGCGGGACGCCTGTGCGCATCACGGGGCAGGATGTGCAGCGCGGGACCTTCTCGCATCGGCATGTGGTGCTGCACGACCCGACGACGGGGGGCACCTATACCCCGCTCGCCAATCTCCCCGGTGTGACGAGCGCCTTCGAGGCGTACAACTCGGCGCTCTCCGAGCTCGCGGTGATGGGCTTCGAGTACGGCTACAGCGTCACCGCGCCCGACACCCTCACCCTGTGGGAGGGACAGTTCGGTGATTTCAGCAACATGGCGCAGCCGATCATCGATCAGTTCATCGCCTCGGACCGGGCGAAGTGGGGCCAGGACTCCGGGCTCGTGCTCTTGTTACCGCACGGCTACGAAGGGCAGGGACCCGAGCACTCCAGCGCGCGACTGGAGCGGTATCTGCAGCTCTGCGCCGAAGGGAATCTCCGCGTGGCCTATCCGAGCACGCCGGCGCAGTACTTCCATGTGCTGCGGCGGCAGGCGCTGCTCACCCCGCGTCGTCCCCTCGTGCTGATGCAGCCCAAGTCGCTGTTGCGCCTCGCGCAGGCGGCCTCCGCGCTCGGGGATCTGAGCGAGGGGAGCTTCGAGGTCGTCTTCGACGATCCGCAGGGGGTCTCGAAGCGTGACGCGGTGCGGCGTCTCGCCTTCTGCACGGGGAAGGTCTACTACGACCTCGTGGCGAAGGGGGTCCCCGACCATGTCGCGGTGGTGCGGGTGGAGGAGCTCTACCCCTGGCCGCACGAGGCGGTGGCGCAGCTCGTCGATCGCTATCCGCGGATCGAGGAGGTCGCGTGGGTGCAGGAGGAGCCGAAGAACCAGGGGGCGTGGAGCTTCGTGGCCCCGCGGCTCCGGGTCTCCACCGGCAACGCGCTCGTGATCCGCTACTACGGGCGTCCGGAGCGGGCCAGCCCCGCTGAGGGGTATGCCTCGGAGCATGCGGAGGAGCAGGGGCGGATCGTGAGCGAGGCGCTCGCGCCGGTCGCCCGGACGAGCCCCACGCCGCGCCGGACCGGCGCCACCACGCGCACCTCGAGGTAGGGGCGGAGCATGGCGCGCCGCTCCTCGCGCACGCGCGTCGTCATCATCGGCGGCGGCTTCGGTGGGCTCAATGCCGCGCGCGCGATCGCGCGGCCGGGCCTCGAGGTGCTGCTGATCGATCGCACCAATCACCATCTCTTCCAGCCCCTGCTCTATCAGGTGGCGACGACCTCCCTCGCGCCGAGCGATGTGACGGCGCCGATCCGCTGGGTGCTCCGGAAGGAGAAAGAGGTCACGACGCTGCTGGGGACGGTGGAACGGATCGATCGCGCCGCGCGCGTGATCCGCGTGGTGGGGGAGAGCGATCCGATCCCCTACGACTACCTGATCGTGGCGCCGGGGACGCGGCACTCGTACTTCGGGCGGTCGGAGTGGGAGAAGTGGGCGCCGGGCCTGAAGAGCGTCGAGGATGCGCGGCGGATCCGCAAGCGCTTCCTCCTCGCCTTCGAGCGCGCCGAGTGGGAGGACGATCCCAAGGCGCGGCAGGCGCTGCTGACCTACGTGGTGGTCGGCGGTGGCCCGACCGGCGTCGAGTTGGCCGGCGTCTTGCCGGAGATGTGTAAGGTCGCGTTCCGCCCAGACTTTCGGCGGATCGATACCGCGACGGTGCGCGTGATCCTCCTCGAAGGCGGCCCCCGCATCCTACCGGCCTTCCCCGAGTCCCTGTCGCAGCGGGCGCAGCGCGATCTCGAGAAGCTCGGCGTCGAGGTCCGCACGAATGCGATCGTGACCGACATCGACGAGCATGGGGTCTCGATCGGGGCCGAGCATGTCGAGTCGGAGTCGGTCTTCTGGGCGGCGGGGAATCAGGCGTCGCCGCTCATCGCGACGCTCGAGACCCCGACCGATCGGATGGGGCGGGCGCAGGTGACCCCCGAGCTCCATCTCCCGGGGGATCCTCGCGTCTTCGTGATCGGCGATGCCGCGGCGGCGACCTCCACCGATGGCCGCGAGGTCCCCGCCGTCGCACCCGCGGCGACGCAGATGGCGCGGCGTGCGGCGGAGAATATCGTCGCGCAGATCGAGGGGCGTGCCATGCAGCCCTTCCGCTATTTCAACAAGGGCGACCTCGCCGTGATCGGGCGCCACAAGGCGGTCGCGAGCTTCTTCGACGGCAAGCTCCGGATCGCCGGCCACCTCGCCTGGTTCACCTGGCTTTTGGTGCACGTGATGTTCCTGGTCGGGTTCCGGAACCGTCTCAGCGTGCTGATGCAGTGGGCGTACAACTATCTCTTCTTCGAGCGTGGGGTCCGGTTGATCACCGAGACCGAGGATGCGTCGATGTCACGCCATCCGGCGCGCACGGGAGAGACCGGGGAATTCGAGGTCCCGCGTCCGGCCTGAGGGACCGGTGGGGCGCGCGGCCGGGCTCGCCGGCAGGCGAGCTCAGCGCGCTGGGAGGTGCTTCTCGAGCCCGAGCCCGAGCACGATCGTGATCGCCGCGAGCGCGGCCCCCGTGTAGAACGGCACGCCGCGGCCCAGATAATCGAAGGCGAACCCCGCCCAGATCGGCCCGATCACGCGCGCGAGGCCGCCGAAGGTCTGTTGCACCCCCATGTACAACCCGCGCTCGTGGTTCGCGATCACCTGCGAGAGCATCCCCGTCACGCAGGGGAAGGTGAAGGCGGTGCCGAGCGGGATCAGGAGGATCGCGAGCGCTAACGTCGCGTAGTTGGTCGTGAAGGGGAGCGCGCCGAGGCCGAGGGCGAGGAGGGTCTGCCCGATGCGGGAGAGGCGTGGCTCGCGGAAGCGATCGACGGCAGGGCCGAGCACGAGTGCCCGCGCCACCACCGAGATCACCCCGATGTAGGTGAAGACCCACCCGATCTCCCCCACGCCGATCTGGAAGCGATCATCGAGGAAGAGCGCGAGGATCGCGGTCATCCCCTGGAAGGCCCCCATCCCGACCGCATACATCCAGATCAGGCGTGAGGCGGGCTCCATCGGATGTGACAGGACGCGGCGCACCGCGGTCCCAGAGCGCTGGACCTTCGGCCGCTCGTGGGCGGCGGCGCCCGCATATTCGTTTGACTCCGTGAGATACCGGAAGGCGAACGCCATCGTGATGATCGTGAGGGCGAAGGCGACGAGCCCCGGTCCGCTGTTCCCGAAGAGCTTCGCCGCGCCCGAGCCGAGGACCGGACCGAGCGCGACGCCGGCGTTGGTCGCCGCGGAGAGCCACCCCAAGGTCTTGGCGCGATCCTTCGGCTCGGTGGCGTCAGCCACATAGGCCTGGATCACACCGGTCGTCCCACCCCCCGCCCCCTGCACGATGCGCGAGAGGAAGAGGAGCTCGAGCGAATTCGCGAAGGCGAAGCCGATATAGGCGATCCCGCTCGCGGCCATCCCGACCAGGAGGGCGGGGCGCCGTCCGACCCGATCGGAGAAGCGCCCCCAGAAGGGGGCGCTCAGGAGTTGGGCGATCGCGAACGACGAGACGAGGAGCGCGATGACCGCGCCTTCCCCTCCCATCCCGAGCGCGTCGAAGGCGCGCCAGAGCGGTCCCTGGCCCACGAAGCGCTGGGCGTAGAACGGCATGAGCGGGAGCACCATGAGGAGCCCGACCATGTCGAGGAACGCGGTGACCATCAGGACGACGAGCTTGCCCAGAGACCCTCCGAGGGGCGAGGCAGGGGAAGGCGAAAGCTAACGTGCGGAGGTATTCTTCAGGGTGTTCGAGACGCTCGGGCGGGTCGTTCGCGAGGCGTTGGAGGCCTTCGGTCAGGCGGGATCGCTCGCCGCGGAGGCGGGGCGTTCGTCGCGTGACCTCAAGACCTGGGGCGCCAACTTCTCGCAGCAGGCGCGCGCCCTCGGGGTGAACTCCCTCCCCATCGGGATCCTCATCGCCCTGTTCACGGGGGTCGTCCTCGCCCTCCTCGCCAGCTACAGCTTCACCGGGGCGGTCCCGCGCTATCTCGTCGGGACCCTCGTGCAGAAGACGGTCATGATGGAGCTCGCCCCCGTCCTCACCGGGCTCGCCCTCGCCGGCCGCGTCGGTGCGAACATCGCCGCCGAGCTCGGGACGATGAAGGTGACCGAGCAGGTCGATGCGCTCGAGACCCTCGGCTACGATCCTGTGGCCTATCTCGTGGTCCCCCGGATCCTCGCGGGGATCCTGATGTTCCCCATCGTCGTCGGCGCGGCGATGTTCGTCGGACTCGGGGCGGGCTGGGCCGCCTCGCTCGGCCTCCTCGATATGACGACGAGCGAGTTCCTGAAGGGGGCGCGCCTCTTCTTCGATGGGTTCGACGTCCGGTATGGCTTGGTGAAGTCCGCGAGCTTCGGCTTCGCGGTGACGTTGCTGGGCTGCACGAACGGCCTGCGGGCGAAGGGCGGGGCGCAGGGCGTCGGCAGCTCGGCGACCCAGGCGGTGGTGCAGTCGGCGGTGATGATCCTGGTACTCGATGCCTTTTGGGCGGTGGTCTGGCTCCTTGGGAGGGCGGCATGAAGCAGCGGTCGAATGATTGGATCGTCGGGGCGACGATCATCGTGGTGATGGTGGGGATCGTCTTCTCCACCCTCTTCCTCCAGCAGGCGGAGTTCGGGAAGAAGCCCGAGCTCGTGACGGCGCACTTCCGCGACGTCGGTGGGGTGCAGGTCGGGAACGCCGTCGTGATCCGCGGCGTCGTCGCCGGCCGGGTGAAGCAGATCGCGCTCGCCCCGAATGATTGGGTCCTCATCTCGATGGAGCTCAACGAGGGGACGCTGATGCCGGCGGATCCCGTGGTCCTCGTCCAGGCGGCGACCCTCTTCGGTGAGTGGCAGGCGATCATCACCTCGCGCACCGCGGTGCCGGTGAACCGCGAGGTGGAGACGCAGCTCGCCGAGGTCGATGGCGCGCCCGAGGGCTCGCTGCGGGGCGCGGTGCTGCCCGACATCGCGCAGCTCACGACGGTCGCCGGCGGGATCGCCGGGAACATCGCCTCCGTCTCGGAGCGGGTGCGGACGGCGTTCAACGACTCCGCGGCGCGGGAGCTCCGGCGGTCGATCCGCGACTTCAGTATCCTCTCGCGCGACCTCGCGACCGCGGTGAAGGTGCAGTCGCGCAACCTCGATTCCCTCGCGGTGTCAGCGCGCCTCAGCTTCGCCGATGTCGCCAGCTCGGCCAATGCGCTCCAGCGCACCATGTCACGGGTGGACAGCGCCACCGCGCAGGGAGAGGTGCAAGAGATCCTGCGGCAGAGCCGACAGGCCTCGCAGAATCTGCGCAACGCCACCGAACGCTTCGAGTCGCTCTCGCGCTCCCTCGTCTCGGCGGAGGCGAATCTGCGCGGCGCGATCGGGAAGGCCGACACGATCCTCGCCCGCGTGGAGCGCGGTCAGGGATCGCTCGGGTTGCTCGTCAACGATCCCTCCCTCTACCGGAACTCGGATTCGCTGCTCGTCGACCTGCGGAAGCTCGTCGTGGACTTCCGGTCGG
Organism: Gemmatimonadaceae bacterium; assembly: GCA_049453775.1. GTDB lineage: Bacteria > Gemmatimonadota > Gemmatimonadetes > Gemmatimonadales > Gemmatimonadaceae > Pseudogemmatithrix. The sequence goes on from JBMTXT010000095.1 coordinate 6,095, forward strand.
ATCCCAAGAAGTACATCAATGTCCGAGTGTTCTGAGTCCCCGGCGTCCCCTCGTCCCACGGAGCGTCCCCCGATGACCACCCGTCGCACCTTCCTCGCCTCGGCCACCACCCTCGGCGCCGGACTCGCCGTCGGGGTGCGTGAGGTCGGGGCTGCCGCGATCGAGGTGCCCACGCAGCCGTCCTCCGACCTCCCCCCGGCGATCCGTGCCTTGCGGCCGATGCGCGACGGGGTCATCCCGATCAGCGTCGGTGAGCGCCAAGGCCGGATCGAACGGGCCACCCGCCTGATGCGGGACCGCGGGATCGATGCCCTCATGCTCACCGGTGGGACCTCGATGGTCTATTTCACCGGGATCGAATGGGGGATCAGCGAGCGGCTCCTCGCCGCGTTCCTTCCGGTGCGGGGCCGTCCCTTCCTCGTCACCCCGAAGTTCGAGGAGGAGCGGGCGATGGAGCAGGTGGCGCTCGGGCCGATGCGTGGCAGCGCCGACGTCTATGCCTGGGAGGAACATGAGGACCCGTATGCCCTCGTGGCGCGGGCCCTCCGGGACCGCGGACTGACCACGGCGACGATCGCCTGCGAGGAGACGGTGCGTTTCCAGTTCAGTCATGGGATCGCCCGGCTCGCCGCCGTGACGGTCGTCGATGGGACCCCGATCACCGCCGGGTGTCGGATGATCAAGGACGCCCATGAGATCGCCCTCATGCGCCATGCGAGCGCCGTGACGCTCGTCGCCTATGAGGCCGCGTGGAAGTCGCTGCGCGAGGGGATGACGCAGGACGAGTTCGCGCGGCTCGTCGGGCAGGCGCATCAGCGGTTAGGCTATGTCGGAGGTGCGGGGGTACAGGTCGGCCCGTACTCGGCGCTCCCGCATGGGTCGGCCACCCCGCAGGTGATCCGCGAGGGGAGCATCCTCCTCATCGATGGGGGATGCAAGGTCGAGGGGTATAGCTCCGACATCTCCCGCACCTTCGTGCTCGGCCGCCCCACGCAGAAGATGAAGGACCTGTTCGAACTCGAGCGTCGCGCACAGACCGCCGCGCTCCAGGCGGCGCGGCCGGGTGTGCCGTGCGAGGCGGTCGATGCCGCCGCACGGAAGGTCATCGTCGAGGCGGGGTACGGTCCCGACTATCGATTCTTCTCCCACCGCGTGGGCCACGGGATGGGGATGGACGGCCACGAATGGCCCTACCTCGTGCGGGGCAACACCCTCCCGCTCGCTCCGGGGATGGTCTTCAGCGACGAGCCGGGGATCTATCTCCCGGGGGAGTTCGGCATCCGGCTCGAGGACGACATGGTCATCACCGAATCAGG
>JBMTXT010000096.1:0-7182 GCA_049453775.1 Gemmatimonadaceae bacterium
GGTGCCGACGGTCACGTCGGCCACGTCCGCCTGATCCCACGAGGTCGACCAGGTCGTCCCCGTCCGATCGGTGTAGGCATTGCTGAAGAGCGAGATGACCGACGCCGACGGATTGGTCGGTGTCGCCGCAGCGGCGGTCGGACCCGGCGGCGGCGGGATCTTGTAGAAGTAGACGTTGTCGAGGTACGCGGTCGGGCTTCCCGAGATGATCAGCTGCGCGAGCGTCCCGCGCGACGTCAGCCCCGTGAAGGCCGAGAAGGGGATGTCAACCGAATTCCAGGCCCCCGTCGCGATCGCGGGCGTCGAGGTGGTGTTGAGCGTGACCTCATGCTCCGTGTCATCCCCGCCGCCAAAGGCGCCGTTCGCCCCGAAATCGACGAGCTTGATCTTGAAGCCCGAGGCCTGCGTGACCCAGAGATCGAGATGGATCCCGGTCATCGCCGTGGCATCGATCGGAGTCGTCGTGAACTCGATCCCCGCGTAGCTCATGTTCGTGTACTTCTTCGCCGCGTTCCCGGCGATCGAGACGTCCGCGACATCGGCCTCATCCCAGGAAGCGGACCAGGTGTCCACGGTCCGACTGGTATAGGCGTTGCTGAAGAGCGAGATCACGTCAGCGGCCAGCCGGGTCGGGGTTGGCGCCGCACTCGCCGGCGGCGCGGAGGCGTTGAGCACGATGCTCCCGACAGCCGCGGTGTTCCCGAGGCTCGCGGTGATCGTCGCCGTGCCCGCCGCCGCCACCGCGATCACCCCGTTGGCGACCGTCGCCACGGACGAGTTGGAGGAAGCGAAGGTGAAGTACCCCGGGGCCGCGGTGACCGGCTGGTCCACGCCGCCCACGGCGAAGGTCACCGAGGTGCCGCTGATGGTGCGGGCATCCCCGACCTCCTGTTCATAGGTGCCGCCGGCGATGGCCGGCCGCGGATTCGTAACCGTGCCCAACGTCTCGAACTGGATATCGTCGAGCCACAGGGTGTACCCCTGCCCATTCTCCGGCCCCTCCGCGAAGAAGAAGAGCCCCTTCTCGTCAGTCAACTTGGAGGCGAGCGGAATGGCGATCGTGTACTTCTGCCATGACGTCGTGAGCGCGAGCGCCGTGCGCTCCGCCGGATACTGCGACGTACCGGTGTTGTCGTTGCCGAGCCCTGCGACATCGAGGGACGCCGTGACACTGGCCTTGGCCCAGAAGGTGATCGCGTCGTACTGGGTGAGCACACGCCCGATATCGGCGACGAAGGCGCCGCCGGCGTACGCGCCATTCGGATCCCCCACGTTGGGGACCACGATCTTGAGGGAGCTCTTCCCGCGGTACTTCACGGCGTTGTCGATCGACATCGCGGTGAGGAGGGAGCCCTCGAAGGCCTGCCAAGTGACGCCATCGGCGAAGCCGTCGATGAACACCTTGGGATCGTCGGGGAAAGCCCCGGGACCGGTGGTCCCGTCGCGGCTGCACCCCCCGAGGGTGAGGACCGCAGCGAGCGCAGCGAAGGAACGGCGAAGGGCGCGCATGGGAGACTCCATGAAGGGGGACCGAACCACTACCCAGCGACAGGAGACAGGAGGCCTCCTGCTTTGTTCGATGAACGAACAAACGATGCGGGTCGGGGAAAACCCTGTCAAGGCGGCTCAGTCGACCTGGTTCCCGGGGGTCGCCCGGCGCCGTATGATGGTCGCAGCTGAGCCGCACCGCCCGGGGATCGGACCCCATTCCTCCCCGGACCGGACCGCCCCGCGCCCTCCCCCAACCGACGCCACCGCATGCCCGCCGTCCGGCACCGCTCCTCAGTCGCTCGCATCCTGCTATGCGCCTCGAGCCTCGCTCTCCTCCCCGCTGCGCTGGCCGCCCAGCGGATCCCCCTCGTCGACCTCGACCGCGACGCGGGCCGACACACCGTCGTCGATCGCGAGGCGGGCCAATACCTTGGCCATGTCTCCACGACCCTGCTAGGCGACGGCCGCACGATCCTCGCGGTCTATCCCAAGGGCCACGGGAAGGGCGCCATCCTCATGAAGAAGAGTTCGGATGGGGGCCGCAGCTGGAGCGAGCGCCTCCCCACCCCGGCCAATTGGGCGACCTCCCTCGAGACCCCGACCATCCATCGCGTGCCGGATCCCGTGCGCGGTGGCCATCGGTTGATCCTCTTCTCGGGACTCTACCCCGCACGCATCGCCTCGAGCGACGACGAAGGGCGCACCTGGACCCCGCTCGCCCCGATCGGCGACTGGGGCGGGATCGTCGTGATGGGTTCCGTGGTCCCGATGGCCGACGGCTCCCTGCTCGCCTTCTTCCATGATGACGGGCGGTTCTACACCGCGAACGGGAAGGCGGAGGGGACCTTCCGGCTCTTCCAGGTGCGCTCGGTCGATGGCGGACGCACCTGGGGGACCCCCGCGGAGATCTGGCGCGGGAGTGACCTCCATCTCTGCGAGCCGGGCGCCGTTCGCTCCCCTGACGGACGCACCCTCGCCCTCCTCCTGCGTGAGAATCGCCGCAAGGCGCCGTCACAGATCATCACCACGACGGACGAAGGCCGCTCCTGGAGCGTGCCCCGCGATCTCCCCTGGGAACTCACCGGGGATCGTCACACCGCACAGTACGCCGGCGATGGCCGCCTCCTCATCACCTTCCGCGACATGGCCGAGGGGAGCGCGACCAAAGGGGATTGGGTCGCCTGGGTGGGACAATGGGAGGATCTGATGCGCGGGACCCCCGGGCAGTACCGGGTGCGCATCAAGGACAACACCAACCAATGGGATAGCACCTATCCCGGCCTCGAGCGGATGCCCGACGGGAGCTTCGTCGCCGTCACCTACGGGCATTGGGAGAGCGGGCAGCCCCCGTACATCCTGAGCACGCGGTTCCGACTCGACGAACTCGACGCGCGCGCCGCCTTCGATGGGGCGCGTCTCGATCGACTGTCGCGGTATCTCCAGCAGCAGGTCGATTCCTCGAAGATCGGCGGCGCGGTCGCGGTGGTGCTCCGCGATGGCGAGGTGGTCTACGAACAGGCCGTCGGATGGGCCGATCGCGAGGCGAACCGCGCCATGTCCCCCGACGCGATCTTCCGCATCGCCTCGCAGACCAAGGCGCTCACGAGCGCAGCGATCCTGATGCTCGTCGAGGAGGGGCGGATCGCGCTGAGTGACCCGGCCTCGAAGTGGATCCCCTCCTTCGCGCGCACCACCGTCGCCACTCGGAGTGACACTGGGACGGTCATCGCCCCAGCGAAGCGGCAGATCACGGTGTTCGATCTCCTCACGCACACAGCGGGCATCTCCTACGGTACCGATGCGGTGGTCGCCGAGCGCTATCGCGCCGCGGGGCTGGGCCCTGCCGCCGGCTTCGGGTGGTACACCGCCGACAAACGCGAACCGATCTGCGCCACCATGGATCGACTTGGCACCCTGCCCTTCGTCGCGCAGCCCGGGGAGCGCTGGGTGTACGGCTACAACACCGATGTCTTGGGCTGCATCGTCGAGCGCGCCAGCGGGGCGCCGCTCGATCGCTTCCTGCGGGAGCGGCTCACCGAGCCGCTCGGGATGAAGGACACCCACTTCTTCGTGCCCGCCGCCGAGCGTCAGCGGTTGGTCGCGGTCTATCGGAATGACAATGAGGGGCGGCTCGTCCGCGCCGACACCGGGGCGCGTGGTCAGGGGCACTATGTGGATGGCCCGCGGACCAGCTTCGCAGGTGGCGCCGGACTTACCTCCACCGCGCGCGACTATGCGCGCTTCCTCGAGATGGTTCGCCGAGGCGGGGCGATCGATGGGCGACGCTATCTCTCCCCGCGCAGCGTCGAGCTCCTCACCACCGACCAGGTCGGCACGCGCTACAGCGCCGATGGCAGCACCGGGTGGGGCCTCGGCTTCGCCACCGTGCAACGGACCGGGGCGAATGGGTTCGCCTCGGCAGGGAGCTTCAATTGGGGCGGGGCGTACGCATCGATCTACCACGTGGACCCTTCGGAGCGGCTGGTGATGGTGCTTATGCTCAACCATCTCCCAGGCACACCGGAGGCGCGGGCGCGATTCCAGACGATGGTCTATCAAGCGCTCGTGGGCGATCCCACCCGCTAGCGCACCACCGCCTCCGCCTCGACCTCCACCAGATACTCCGCCCCGATCAACTCGGCGCGGACGAGCGTGTTCGCGGGTCGGATCTCCCCGAACCGCTCGCCATGCGCGCGCGCCACCGCCTCCCAATCCTCCATCCGACTCACGAAGATGCGCGTGCGCACCACATCGGCGAGCGTCCCGCCGAGCGACTGCACCGCCCCCTCGATCTTGTCGAACACATGATGCGCCTGCGCGTAGGCATCGGGGCCTCCCATCGCGCGATCGCCATGCGTGGCGGTGGTCCCCGAGACGAAGATCCGATCGCCGACGCGCACCGCGCGGGCATACCCTGCAGAGGTCTCCCACGGCGTCCCACTGAAGGCGCGCCGCGTCCCGTCCGACGCGGTCTCCACGGCATAGGGCGCGGGGAAGCTCGCCACATGATGCGAGAGGTCCCCGCTCGCGGTGAGGAAGGGCGGCTTCCGATACTCGTCCCCGCAGTCCCCCGGGACCGGCTCGAGGGTGGCCAACGCCTCCGCGATCGTCGCGCGATCGTCCGCGGTGAGTCGCAGCGCATCGGTGCGCGCATTGTCCTCGAGATGCGCGCGCTCGCCGAGCCGCGCCCCGATGATCACCCCGCCGACCGCCGGGGCATCGAGGATGTACCGCGTCGCGACATTCGCGATCGAGACCCGATGCCGATCCGCCACCGCACGCGCCGCACGGAGCACGCGCTGGAGCGCCTCCCACCCACCGACGATGCGGATGAACCGCCCGTACTTCATCTGCGACCAGGTCTCAAGGCGCTCCCACGCAGGCTCGGGCGCCCCGAGCCATCGATCGGTGAGGAACCCCCCGGCGAGCGTCCCGAAGGCCAGGAGCGCGACGCCCCTCCGTGCACAATACTCGGCCATCGCCCCCGCGGCGCGTTGATCGAGGAGCGAATAGCAGATCTGGTTGGTCGCGATCGGGATCCCACTCTCGACCACCAATCGAAGATGCGCGGTGTCGGTGTTGGTGAGCCCGAGGTGCGCGATCCGCCCTGCCTGCCGCAACTCATCGAGATAGACGAGCGCGTCGAGCCAGGCCGGATGCGCATAGCTCCACGCATGAAATTGCAGGAGATCGATCCGCTCCACCTGCATGCGACGGCAGGCCCGATCCACCGCCTCCTGCACCATCCCCCGCGTGATCGGCCCCGGCTCGGGGACCCACTTGGTCAGCAGCTGCGTCGGCGGCGCCCCAGGACGCGCACGAAACCGTCCGACGATCTCCTCGGCCGACCCATAATGATCCGCCATATCGAAGGTGGTGAACCCCGCGGCGACGTAGGGCCCCATGGCATCGGCGGCGCGATCCCGATCGAAGGCGCGACCCTCCCGTTCCTGATCCGCCACCTGCCAGAGCCCCGTGAGGATGCGCGAGATCGAAAGGCCGGCACCGAGGTCGTATCGCGTGATGGGAGTCATCCCTGGCTCATTCCTCGGGGAGGGTCGCGAAGCGCGCGGTGAGATCCCCCTCCCGCGCTCGAAGACGCCGGATCTCGACGAGATGCACGAGGGTACCGATCGCCATCACCGCCCCCCAGACGGCGAGGGGACGCTCGTACCAGACGGCGACCGCGGTGGTGAGCTCACGACGCAGATGCACCGCGAGGAAGAGCGAGAGCATCCCCACCGCGGCGAGGCCGACGATCGTCCGCGCGCGTGGCCCCGCCAAGAAGGTCATCTGCGCCGCGAGCGCCGGGTGACGCCGCGGGAGGGTGAGCAAAGCGAGCGCGATCAACAGGAAGTTCACCAACATCGCGACGACCATGATGTCCACGCCCTTGGAGAAGCTCCCCGCGGCATGACTTAGAAGGACACCGACCGTCGCCATCGCCCCGCTCGCGAGCAGCGCCGCCCGCGGGGTGCGCGTGGTGGGATGCACATCGGCCGCCCACGCGGGAAAGACCCCATCCCGCGCCCAGGCGAACATCAGGCGCGAGACGCTGAGGAGCATCCCCGGCAGATCGTTGATCAACGCCACCGCGGCACCCGCGGTGATCGCCGCGCGCCCGAGCGGAGAGAGGAAGGGGGCGAGGAGCGCCGACGCGGTGGGGGTCGTATCCGCTGGGGCGGCGGCGACGAATTCCCAGGGCACGGCGTGATAGACCGCCGCCGCGAAGCTCAAATAGAAGGCCGCGACCACGCCGAAGGTCAGGAGGATCGCCCGCGGGAGGGTGCGCGCCGGATCACGTGCCTCGCCCCCCGCCTGCGCGATCGCATCGAAACCGATGAAGCTCGAGAAGAGGACCGCGGCGGCGGCGACGAAGGTCCCCAGCGCGAAGGGCGCGGCCATCGGCGGTGGGATGACCTCCCCCCGCGAGGCGAGCACGGCGGCGAACTCCGTCGCGTCATGCCCCGCCCCGACGACGATGACGATCGCGCCGAGCGCGAACATCAGCAGCATCAGCGGGATCAGCGTGCGCTCGTACGCCGCGAGCCCGCGCAGGTTGAGCGCGACGAATCCCCAGATGAGGGCGAGTGCGATCAGGAGGCGGACCGGGCCCGCGAGCAAGATCCCGGCGAGGCCCGCGCCCCCCAGCCCGTCGGCGACTCCCGAGAGGAAGACGGGGATCACGTACGCCACCGCCCCGATCACGACCGAGAGTCCGACCCATTGCGAGAAGGAGGCGACGAAACCGAGCGAGGGGTGGAGCCCGCGGCTCGCGAAGAGGTAGCTCCCGCCGGCCCGCGGCATCGCCGAGGCGAGCGCGGCGTAGGCGAGGGCGGCGAGGAAGGCGGGGAGGGCGGCGAAGGCGAAGGCCGGGAGGACCCAGGGGCCGATTCCCGGGACGGTCACCTGCACCAGGAAGGGCATGATATGGATCGAGGCCCCCACCATGGAACAGACGCCGGTGGCGGTGAGGCCGAGGAAGCCGAGGTCGCGGCGGAGGGTGGGGGCGGCGGACACGAAGAGGGGCGAGGAGGAGACTCGGCGAGCGTCCCGAGCGCAGGGAAAGCAATCCCCCGCCCCCGTGCGAGGGCAAGCACTTGACCCTGCGCCGTCCCGCCCCCCTGTTTTAGGACGTACGAAGTTTGCCCCCGACCGATGACCGACCCCCGCCTCGCCCTCGCCTGGTTC
>JBMTXT010000097.1:0-7176 GCA_049453775.1 Gemmatimonadaceae bacterium
GGGATCGCGTTCGACGAAGTGCTGGGTTCGCTCCATGCGCCCGTGGTCCTGGCGGTGGGGCCGGAGGGAGGGCTGGAGCCCGATGAGATCGCGGCGTTCGAGGGGGCAGGGTTCCGTCGCGTGGCCTTGGGTCGGACGATCCTGCGGTTCGAGACCGCGGCGATCGCGGCGGTGGCGACCGTCCGCGCGGCGTTGGGCTCCCGCCCCGATGGCGTAACGGACGGCACGATTAATTGACGGAGGGGACCATGTCCGATTGCCTGTTCTGCCGAATCGTAGGGCGCGAGATCCCGGCCCAGGTGGTGGCGGAGGACGAGCGGTGTCTCGCCTTCCGCGACATCGCCCCGCAGGCCCCCGTGCACATCCTGGTCATCCCCAAGGCGCACACCTCGTCGCTCGAGGCGGTCGAGGACGCGGCCGCAGTGGTGGGGGCAATGGCCCAGATGGCCCAGCAGGTGGCCCGGGCGGAGGGGGTCGCCACGTCGGGGTACCGGACGGTGATCAACACCGGGGCTGATGGGGGGCAGACGGTGGGGCATCTCCACCTCCATCTGCTCGGGGGGCGGGACCTGGCCTGGCCTCCGGGCTGACGCCGGTGGGGCGCCTTGCCCAAACGATTGTCTTGTCGTAACTTAGAAGGCTCACATCACCAAGTCCCCAGCCGGCGTTGACCCGCCACTCAAGGGGGGAAGTCAGTTTGTCGGAGATCATCATCCACGAGGACGAGAACTTCGAGCGTGCGCTCAAGCGCTTCAAGAAGAAGTGCGAGAAGGCCGGGATCCTCGCGGACCTGCGGAAGCATCGGCATTACGAGAAGCCGAGCGAGAAGCGCAAGCGGAAGCTCAACGCCGCGCAGCGGAAGACGAAGCGGACCCGCTCGTACTGATATGACCGCGGCCCTGATGGCATTGGTGCAGGGCGAGTTGTTGGACGCCCGGAAGGCGCAGGAGAAGGACCGCGTCCTGTTGCTCAGCACCGTGCTGTCGGAGATCAAGAACCGTGAGATCGAGTTGGGGCGGGACCTCACCGACGACGATGTCGTGGAGGTCCTGCGCCGCGCGATCAAGCGGCGGCGGGAATCGATCGAGATGTACGTGCAGGCCGGCGGTGTGGAGTTGGCCGAGGTGGAGCGCCGTGAGGCATCGGGGCTGGAGCAGTGGCTCCCCGCCGCCCCATCCGAGGAGGAGATCCGCGCCGCCGTGCGCGCGGTGGTCGCTGCCGGGGTCTCGGCGCTCGGGGCCGTCATGGGGAAGGTGATGCCTCTGTTCAAAGGCCGTGCCGATGGCACGGTGATCAATCGCATCGTGCGCGAGGAGCTCGGGTCGGAGCCGTGACCGGGTCGGGGCAGGTGCAGGCGCACGCGCTCGAGGTCCTCGAGTTCCCCCGTCTCCTCGACCACATCGCCGGATACGCCGCCAGTCCCGCGGGCGCCGCCCGCATCCGCGCGCTGCGCCCGACGCGCGTCGGTGGGACGCCCCCCGAGCGAACCGAGGCGCTCACCGCCCTCCGCGCTGAGCATGCGCGAGTCGTCGCGATGCGGGCGTTGATCTCGGGTGCCGAGGGGTGGCGCCCGGAGGCGATCCCGGAGCTGGCCGAGCCGCTCCGGCGGCTCCGGATCGCGGGGACCTCGTGGTCGGGACCGGAGCTCCGTGGGGCGGTGACCCTGCTCGCCTCGTCGCGCCGCACGCTCGCCACCCTCGCCGACGAGGCACGCCCCGCGATGGCGCGCGCCGCGCTGGCGCCCTACGTCGGGGCGCTGATCGCGCGGCCGGTGCTCGAAGCCCAGCTGGCGCGGGTGCTCACGGAGGAGGGGGCACTCACGGATGACGCCTCCCCGGCGCTCCGACGCATCCGACGGGAACGGCGCGGCGCGGAGGGTGAACTCGTGCGGCTCCTCGAGCGGATCATGGCGAAGCTCGAGTCCCATCTGCGCGTGGACGATGCCTCGGTCACGATCCGCAACGGGCGGTACGTCATCCCCGTGCGCCGTGAAGGGCGCGTGGCCCTCGGCGGGATCGTGCACGACAGCTCGCAGTCGGGGCAGACGCTCTTCATGGAGCCACCGGCCGCCGTCGAGGCGGGAAACCGCATCCGGGAGCTCGAGGCGGAGGAGATCGCGGAGTGTGAGCGGATCCTCCTCGAACTCACCGAGACGCTGCGGCCCGACCGGGAGGCCCTCCGTGATGCCCTCGAGGCGCTGATCGCGCTCGATGCGTTGTATGGGCGGGCCCGATACGCGGTGGCGACCGGGTGCGCGGACGCGACGCTCGTGGCGGCGCGGGATGGGTTCCATGTGCGTGAGGGGCGCCATCCGTTGCTCCTCGCCCAAGGGATCGCGGTGGTGCCGTTCGAGCTGGCGATGGGGCCGGAGGAACGGACGCTGCTCGTCTCAGGCCCCAACACCGGGGGCAAGACGGTGTTGCTCAAGGCGCTCGCGCTCTGTGCACTCATGATGCAGTGCGGGATCCCCGCGCCGGTGGGGCCGGAGTCGGTCCTCCCAGCCTTCGATGATGTCTTCGCCGATATCGGGGACGAGCAGAGTCTCGCGGCCTCGCTCTCCACCTTCAGCGCGCACCTCAAGCACCTCACCCAGATCGTCCACTCGGCGTCCCCCGATGCGCTGGTGCTGATCGATGAGTTGGGGTCGGGGACCGATCCGCTCGAAGGGGCCGCACTCGGTGGGGCGATCCTCGAGGCGCTCACGACGCGTGGGGTCACGACGATCGCGACGACGCATCTCGGCGCGCTGAAGGAGTTGGCGGGGGAGGTGCCCGGTGTCGTGAACGCCTCGCTGCAGTTCGACGCCGAGCGGCTCGCCCCGACCTATCGCTTGATCAAGGGGATCCCCGGGCGCTCGTACGGCCTCGCGATCGCGCGGCGGCTGCAGATGCCGGAGGCGATCCTCGCGCGTGCCGAGGCCCGCGTGCCGACGATGGAGCGCGATCTCGCGGCGCTGCTGACCGATCTCGAATCTCGGAGTGCGCGACTGGCGGCGCAGGAGGAGGAGGTCCGGGCGCAGTCGCTCGACCTCCAGCAGCGCGCGGCGCGGATCGCCGAGCGGGAGCGGGCGGTGCAGGGCCGGGAGCGCGAGGTGGAACGGGAGTCCCGCCGCGAGGCGCGACGGCACCTCCTCGACGCACGGAAGGAGGTCGAACAGACGATCGCCTCGCTCCGGGCCGCGGGGGCCGCGGCGATCGATGGGGTGGCGGTCGAGGCCCGGCGCACCCTCGAGGGGCGGGCGGCGGCCGAACAATCGGCGTTGGAGGCGCTCGATGCGGAGGAGCGGGTGGCGCAGCAGGCCGCGGCGCGCGAGCGGGCGGCGGCGGAGGGGGAGGAGGTCGCCGACGCGCGCGGCGTGACGCTCGCCATCGGGGATGCCGTCGCGGTGGAGACGTTAGGCGGGAAGGTGGGGCAGCTCCTCGAGCGCCGTGGTGGGGATGCCGTGGTCGCGGTCGGGCCGCTCAAGATGACGGTCCCCTTCGCGGCGCTCCGGCGCCGCTCCGCCAAGCATCTGCGGAGCGAGCGGGTCGAGATCGCCGCGCTCGATCTCCCCGAGGTGGAGGCGAAGCCCGAGGTGGATGTGCGCGGGGTGCGGGTCCATGAGGTGGACGACCTCGTCCTGCAGGCCGTGGACGGGGCCATTCGTGCGGATCTCGCCCAGGTGCGTATCATCCATGGGAAGGGCACCGGCGCGCTGCGCGAGCGCGTCGCGCAGGTCCTGAAGGGAGACCGACGGGTGAAGCAGTTCCGGATGGGCGCGTGGAACGAGGGTGGGGCCGGCGTCACGATCGCGGAGTTCGCGTGATCCCCGACGAGGTCGTCGAACAGGTCAGCCAACAGGCGGACATCGTCGCCATCATCGGCGAGCATGTGAAGCTCAAGAAGACGGGCGCCGTCTGGCGTGGGCCCTGCCCCTTCCATCAGGGGAAGGGGCCGAACTTCTCCGTGGTCCCGGGGCGCGGCTACACCTGCTTCGTCTGCGGGGAGAAGGGATCGGTCTTCACCTTCCTGCAGAAAAGGTTGGGGATGAGTTTCGTCGAGGCGGTGAAGCTGGCCGGGGCGAAGGCCGGGATCGACGTCCAGGAGGTCCAGCGCCGGCGCGAGGGCCCCGATCCGCGCGAGCCGCTCTGGGAGTTGCAGGCCACCACCGCCGAGTTCTTTCAGAAGACTTTGTGGGAATCGCCGCAGGCGAGCGCGGCGCGCGAGTATCTCGCCTCCCGCGATGTCCCACGGGAGTTGGCGACGCGCTTCGGACTCGGGTTCGCCCCGCGCGATGGCGAGGCCCTGCGCACCTATCTGCACGGCCTCGGCTATGATGATGCCCGACTCACCGCCGCCGGGCTCTATCTGCCGATCGAAGGGAGCGACCACCTCAAGGCGCGCTTCCGCGATCGCCTGATCTTCCCGATCCTCGATCCCTCCGGGCACACCGTCGGATTCGGCGGGCGTCTCCTCGGGCCCGGCGAGCCGAAGTATCTCAACTCGGCGGAGTCCGAGGTCTTCAATAAGGGGAAGCTCCTCTACCACCTCGGGGCCGCCCGCAACGCGATCCGCAGGGACGATCGCGTGGTGATCGTCGAGGGGTACTTCGATGCGTTGCGGCTCGTCTCGGTCGGGGTCGACGGGGTCGTCGCCCCGATGGGGACGGCACTCACCGAATCGCAGGCCGAGCTCCTCGCGCGCTTCACGCGACAGGTGGTGCTCTGCTACGACTCAGATGGTCCGGGGCAGAAGGCGACCTTCCGCGCGGCGGACCTCCTGCTCGCCAAGGGGTTCGTGGTCCGAGTGGTCACGCTCCCCGAGGGGGAGGACCCCGATACCTTCGCTCGGAGCCATGGTGGGGCGGCGGTGCTGCGACTCCTCGACGAGTCGATGGATGTCTTCGATCGCAAGGTGCAGCTCCTCGAACGCGCGGGGTGGTTCGCGGATCTGCAGCACAAGCGCCAGGCGCTCGATCGGCTCCTGCCCACGATCCGAGCGGCGAGCGATCCCGTGACGCGGGACCTCTATCTGGCGCGGGCCGCCGAGGCGGCGGGGGTAGCCCGCGAGGCGCTGGTGGCGGAGCTGCACGCGGTCCGACGGGGGAGTGGGCCGCGCGCGGCCGTCGCGCGGGCCTCCCCCGGGGAGGCGGGCGCCCCGCCGGGGCGCCCGGCGGTCCCCGGCGCGGCCTCGGGGCGCCCCGCGGTGGCGCTGGGGGCCGATCGCGCGGCGGTGGAGCAGGGGAATGCGGAACAGGTGCTCCTGCGCGTGGTCCTCACGCAGCCGATGTGGCGCGATCATGTGATCGAGGAGCTCGGGAAGCTCGAGGAGTCGGAGCGACCTGCCGAGGTCGATTTCGGCGGGGATGAGAGCAGCGGGGGGGGCGATGCCCTCCCGCTGGTCCTCCGGGATCCCGTCTATGCCACGATCTACCGGGCGCTGCTCCTGGTCGGCGAGGCGCACTCGGCGGAGGCGATCGCCGAGCATCTCGATCCCCTCGCGATCCGGGTCTATGAGGAGCTCCGTGCCGATCCCCAGGCGGTGGTCGATGCTCGGGCGAGCGTGGCCGATGCCCTGCGGCAGCTCCGGGGGCGGTCGGTGGACGCTCGCCTGCGCGCCTTGGAGTCCCTCCTGCCCTTGGCCGATGCCGCGGAGAAGGACGCCCTCACCGTGCAGATCAAGCGACTCGCCGACGAGAAACGCTCCCTCGGCGTGCAGCATTGGGGGATGGTCCGTCGGTCGCGCTGACCCCATCTTTCTCTGACCTCCTCACCTCTCTTCGACTCCTTCATGTCCGATCTCCGCGCTCTGCTCGCCCTGCAAGACGACGACCTCGCCATCCATGCGCTGGAGCAGCGCCTCGCCGCGCTCGAACCCCGCATCCGAGAGCTCGACGCCCGGCGGCAGCGGATCGTCGACACGATGGCCCGTCAGTCGACGGCGTTGCAGGCGGAGGAGAAGAATCAGGCCTTCTTGCGCGACAAGATCGCGGAGCACCGGGAGCTGATCGCGCGCAATCAGACCCAGCTCGACGCGGTGAAGACGATGCGGCAGGCGACCGCCGCCGCCGCACAGATGGACCAGGCGAAGCGGATCGTGGCGGGGGAGGAGAGCGATCTCCTCGGGATCACGCGGCGGGTGGAGGAGCTGCGCGCCGGGCTCGCGGCCTCCACCGCCGAGCTCGAGGCGTGTGAGGCGGAGCAGGGGACGGCGCGCGAGGAGGTGGCGTCGGAGCGGGCCGCGATCGACGGGGAGTTGGCGGTGGCGCAGGCCAAGCGCGAGCAGACGGCGACGCAGGTGCCGAGCGCCCTGCGTCAGCGCTATGACCGTATCCGCAGCGCGAAGCGCGTGCAGGTGGTGGTCGCGCTCAACGCGCTCGCCTGTGGGGCGTGTGACACCGCGATCCCGCTGCAGCGCCGTCATGCGATGATGTCCGGCACCGCGATCGAGCTCTGCGAGGCGTGCGGCGTCCTGATGTATCACCCAGTGTGAGTCGGCCGCGGCCGGCCTCGCGCTGGCTCCCTCCCGCGGCGGCGCCGGCGCCGGTCGCCGAGGCGCTCGCTCGAGCGCTCACCCCCTCGGGGGACCAGCCCGGGAAACAGGCGGTCCCCCTCGCCATCTGTCAGCTCCTCGCCGCCCGCGGGATTCACGACGTCGACGTGGCGAAGCGCTTCCTGCGCCCGACGCTCGACCAGGTGGAGTCGCCGGAGGCGATGCGCGATCTCCCGCGCGCGGCGGATCGACTGGCCCGCGCCGTCGAGCGTGGGGAGCCGATCCTGGTGCATGGCGACTACGACGTCGACGGGATCTGTTCCACGACGGTGATGACCAAGGTCCTGCGCGGACTCGGCGGGGTGGTCACCCCCTTCATCCCCGATCGGATCGCCGATGGGTACGATCTCGGGCCGGCCGGGGGCGCCGCGGCGCGGCGGATCGGGGCGGCGGTGGTCCTCACCTGCGACTGTGGGACGTCGGCGCTCGAGTCGGCCGCGGCCCTCCACGCGGAGGGGATCGACCTCATCATCACCGATCACCATCTCCCCGGTGGCGCGCTCCCTGACGCCTTCGCGGTGGTGAACCCCAAGCGGGCCGATTGCCCGTCGCAGGATAAGGATCTCGCCGCGGTCGGGGTGGCGTACAAGCTCGCGCGGGCCGTCGTCGCGCGGTGCGGTGGGGATCCGGTGGTGGTCGCCGCGC
>JBMTXT010000098.1:0-7085 GCA_049453775.1 Gemmatimonadaceae bacterium
TTCTTCGCTCGCTCTGGCGTCGGGTCAAGGATCGGCTCCATCAGGGGATTGTCGCCGACCTCGACGCCGTGCCACCGGGGCTTGGCGGGGCGCAGGGGGCCTTCGCGCAGCTCGAGGCGCTCCAGGCCCGGCAGATGGTGGTCTGGCGGCGACTTGGCGAGGGGACCACCCTCGCCGATCCCCGGGCGCCGATCGACGCCTGGGGGATCGACTGGGCCGCCCTCGAGCGGCGGCACTTCGCCGAGATGAAGAAACTCGAGCAGATGCAGCGCTATGCCTACACCGAGCAGTGTCGGCGCGCCTTCGTCCTCCGCTACTTCGGCGACCCCGCGGCGCGCCCGCGCTGCACCGGGTGCGACAACTGCCTGGGGACGCGGATCAGTTCCCCTTCGCCTGACACTCCTTCACGACGGCGCGGTCGAACTTCTTCGGGTCGTCGAGGATAGGCCAGAGCTCGTCGAGGAAGGCTTTGGTGTCGTCGCGCCGCTTGTCCTCGAGCCCCGGGACGCTCGCCGCCCAGAGGGAGTCGATCGCGGCACGCTTCGCCCGGTAGTGCGCGATGGTGGGGGCCCACTCGGCCGCGGTGCGGCAGGGGCCGCGGTGCAGCCGTTGGCGCACGGTCCGGATCCCCAGCATGGGGTTCGGGAAGGCGT
Organism: Gemmatimonadaceae bacterium; assembly: GCA_049453775.1. GTDB lineage: Bacteria > Gemmatimonadota > Gemmatimonadetes > Gemmatimonadales > Gemmatimonadaceae > Pseudogemmatithrix. The sequence goes on from JBMTXT010000098.1 coordinate 654, forward strand.
ACCGCGCATTCACCGCCCCCGACCAATCGAAGTCATAGGCGACGGGGAAATACGTCCCAGCCTCGTCGCGGAAGAGCTCGATGTTGTGGAGGGCCGCGACCGACCAGTCGGTGTTGCCGATCCAGAACTCCCAGAGCGCGATCCGGTCGAGTGACGTCTGATCGAAGTCCGCGAAGAGTGCGCCGGTCTGGTCCAACGAGGTCAGTTTGTGCTGGTCGGCGACCTCCTCCTCCGTCTCGAGGAGGAAGGCGGTCACGGTGATCGGCTTCACCCGGTCGGTGGAGTCTTTGTACGTGAGGGTCGCGAGTCGCGCGCGGTGGTGGATCGGATGGAGGATGGCGTAGGTGCGGTACATCATGTATTCGAGCAAGATGTACTGCTGGTACTCGGGCGCCGTCGGCCGGCAGGGGGTGACGACCTTGAGTCGCGGATTCCCCTGGAGGATCGTCCCCTCGCGTGCCGCCTTCTCCGCCCGCAGGAAGAGCGGGGGGAAGGAGCAGTTGCGGGCCTGGCGGCGGAAATGCCCTCGCGCCCGGAGCTCCACCGGCATCGACCGGGGCTTCGCGGCGGCCCCCTCCTCGGTCCACGCCATCTCCGCCCCGAACCACCGGAGGGCGGTCGAGTCGCGCTCCCGGACGATGTCGCGCAGGTTCGTCGTCAGGGTGATGGCGACCGGCGCCGTGGCACGGAAGAGGACCTGGGCCTCGATGGGCCCGCTGGGCAGCGAAACCCCGAGCCCGAGGGCGACGAGGGCCAGGATGGGAAGAGCGCGTTGCGTCATGCCGGGGAGGGGGAGGAAGGGAAGGGGGCGGCAGGGGAAACGTGGCGTCCCCCGTTACACTCGGCAACTCCACCTCCGCCGGTGGCGCGGGGTATTTTTCTCCATATGACCATCCTCCGTCCTCGCGCCTGTGGCGCCCTCACGGTGCTCCTCGCCAGCGTCGCCGTCGGCCTCGGAGCGCAGTCCTCGCTGCGCCCCCCCGCCGATCGGCAACCGCCGGCGCTCGTCGTGCTCATCACCGTGGATCAGATGCGTCCGGAGTATCTCGAGCGGTGGCATGGGCAGCTCACTGGCGGCCTTCGGCGACTCGTCGACCAGGGCGCGTTCTACCGGAATGGCTTCCAGGATCATGCGAACACCGAGACGGCCCCGGGGCACGCCTCGATGCTCTCCGGTCGTTTCCCGTATTCGACCGGCATCCAGAGCAACGCGGCCGGTGTGAACACGAACACCGCGCCCCTGGTGGGCTCCGAGGGGACGGGGGCCTCCCCATTCCGGTTCGTCGGCACCACGCTCGTCGATTGGATGACGACGGCGGATGAGCGCACGCGTGTCCTCTCGGTCTCACGGAAGGATCGCGGCGCGATCCTCCCGGTCGGGCGCGGGAAGCACGACGTGTACTGGTATGCGCCGGCCAGCGGCCGGTTCGTGACGAGTACGTACTACCGCGAGGCCCTGCCCCGGTGGGTGGACGAATTCAATGCGGAGGAGCGGGTGGCGGGCCGCTATGCCGGGAAGACGTGGTCCCTGCTGCTCCCGCCCTACGAGTACCCGGAGCCTGATTCCACGCCGGGGGAGATGCGCAGTCAAGAGGTCTTTTTCCCGCACGTGCTGCCGTCGGACGCCATGCGGGCGAACAACCTCATCATGAGCTTCCCCTATATGGACGAGCTGACCCTCGACTTCGCCTGGCGCGGGGTCCGGGCCCTCGACATCGGGGCGGGTCCGCAGACCGATGTCCTCGCGGTCTCCCTCTCCACCATGGACGGGGTCGGCCATCGGTGGGGTCCGGACAGCCGCGAGGTCCACGATCACGTCCTTCGGCTCGACCGCATGCTCGGCGTGTTCCTCGATAGCCTCATCGCGCTCCGTGGGGCCGATCGCATCGTCCTGGCCCTGACCTCAGACCACGGCGTGGCGCCGATCCCTGAGACGCGCTCCACCTTTGATGACAATCGCGCGGCGATGCGAGTGATGATGGAGGCCTTCGATCCCGCCATGGCGGTCCTCGCCACGCGCGTCGCTCGGGCGAAGCTCCCCGCCGACGCCTTCACCTTCGATGGGGATGTGCTGTCGGTCGATCGAAAGAAGCTCCCCCCGAACGGAGCGCGTGCGCTCCCCGGGATCGCCGAGGCCTTCGCGAAGGAGGCGCGTCGGGTGAAGGGGGTGATGCGCGCGGATGTGATCGATCGGCTCGCGCAGGCCGATACGGTCAACGATCATATCGGGCGCCGGTGGCTTCACATGTACCGCCCGGGGAGCGAGGCGCTCGTCGGCATCACCCTGACCCCCTACAGTTATCGTGGGAACTCCGGGTCGGCCACGCACGGGTCGCCGCATGATTACGACGCGCGGGTCCCGATCATCTTCTGGGGCGCGCCTTTCACGGCGGGGCGCCGCCAGGAGACGGCCCGCGTCGTCGACATCGCGCCCACCTTGGCCGAGGTGATCGGGGTGCGTCCCCTGCAGAAGCTCGACGGCGTCTCCCTCAAGGCGGTCATCACGCCCGAGGCGCGGAGCAGCCTCCCCCTCCCACGCTGATTTATGACGACTGTGTCGCTCTACTTCGAGGAACACCACCACGCCACGCGCGAGATGGTGCGTGCCTTTGCGCGGGATGAGGTCGCGCCCGTCGCCCGGCACTTCGACGAGACCCAGGAGTTCCCCTGGGCGAATGTGAAGAAGATGGTCGATCTCGGGTTGCTCGGCATCCCGTGGTCTGAGGAGATCGGGGGGAGCGGACTCGATACCATCAGCTTCATGATCGCCATCGAGGAGCTCGCCGCGGTCTGCGCGTCCCACTCGATCACGATCTCCGCCCACACCACCCTGGGCACCTCGCCGATCGTGAACTTCGGCAGCGCCGAGCAGAAGGCCCGCTTCCTGCCGAGCCTCGCGAGCGGCCGCGTCCTCGGCGGCTTCGGTCTCACCGAGCCGGGCGCCGGATCCGATGCCGGCGGCACCAAGACCACCGCGGTCAAGAAGGGGGATCGCTACATCCTGAATGGGAGCAAGCGGTTCATCACCCATGCCGGCGTGGGTGAGGTCTTCGTCGTCACCGCGGTTACCGACCCAAGCACGGGGACGAAGGGGATCTCGAGTTTCATCCTCACCAAGGAGAGCTGCGACCTCGAGAAGATCCGCGACCTCGGGATCGGGCACGATCCGGCTTTCACGCCCATGCCGGGATTCCGGGCGGGGAAGAAGGAGGACAAGCTCGGGTGGCGTGCCTCTGACACGCGCGAGCTGATCTTCGAGGACGTCGAGGTCCCGGTGGAGAACCGCCTCGGCGAGGAGGGGCGGGGGTTCATCAACTTCATGAAGACCCTCGATGCGGGACGGATCGGGATCGCCGCCCTCTCGCTGGGGCTCGCCCGCGGGGCCTTCGAGCAGGCGCTGGCGTATACCTCGGAGCGCAAGCAGTTCGGGCGGCCGATCGCCGAGTTCCAAGGGGTCCACTTCCAGCTGTCGGACCTCGCGACCCAGCTCCAGGCGGCGCACCACCTCACCTACCATGCGGCCTGGCTCGCCCAGCACGGGCATCCCTATGGGAAGGAGGCCTCGATGGCCAAGCTCTTCGCTTCCGAGCTCGCCACCAAGGCGACGATCACCGCGGTCCAGCTCCATGGGGGGTACGGCTACACCAAGGACTACCCCGTGGAACGGATGATGCGGGACGCCAAGATCGGGGAGATCGGGGAGGGGACGAGCGAGATCCAGCGAATGGTCATCGCCCGGCACCTCCTGAAAGGGTTGTCAATCTGACAGACGGGTACTACCCATATAGGCACAACTATGGCGCCCCTCGGTGAGAGCCGGGGGGCTTGGTCTGCCGGGGCCTCGGGCTCCGGCTTCTTCCGGTCCCGCCACACCTGATGATGGATCGCATGCAGCGCCGACAGTTCTCGATCGCCACGGACGCCCTGAGGGGTGGTGCCGCGGGGCGCGATCGAGCGGCCGCTCCATGGTCGATCCGGTGGCGGGCCGGGGGCTCATCAGCTCCAGGGACCCATGAAGCGCGAGATCCTGATCAGCGCGACACAACGCGAGATCCGTGTCGCCATCATCGAGGACGAACAGCTCGTTGAATTGCAGGTCGACCGTCCGGAGAATAAGCGGATGGTCGGGGACATCTATCTGGGGAAGGTCGAGGCGGTGTTGCCTGGGATCCAGGCCGCCTTCGTGAACATCGGCACCGAGAAGGCCGCCTTCCTCCATAACTCCGACCTCGTCTACGATGAGGGCGGGGACGATGACGATGATGATGAGGGCGATGACGAGGAGGCGGGGGGCGAGGACGCCGCCGACGCCGCCGACGCCGCGGAGGCTGAGGCGTCGGGCGAGGCCCCCAACGAACCCAAGAAGAAAGGGGGGCGCGGGCGTGGCGGTCGCCGTCGCCGCAAGGATCCGCCGAAGATCGAGGACGTCCTGAAGCGCGGACAGTCCCTCATCGTCCAAGTCTCCAAGGAGCCGATCTCCACTAAGGGCCCCCGGGTCACGGCGCAGGTCTCCCTCGCCGGGCGCTTCCTGGTCTACATGCCCTTCGCCTCGCGCGTCGGGGTGAGCCGGAAGATCGGGGTGCGGGCGGAGCGGCAGCGGCTGCGCGAGCAGGTGCAGTCGGTCCTCCCGAAGGACAAGGGGGGCGTGATCGTCCGGACCGTCGGCGAGGACGTCACGCAAGAGACCTTCACCCGCGAGCTCCAGACCCTGATCGGGCAGTGGGACAAGATCAACAAGAAGCAGAAGTTCGTCGGGAATCCGCCGAAGCTCCTGCATCGGGAGACCTCCCTCACGCGCGGGATCATCCGCGACCTCTTCTCGACCAAGGTCGATCGGCTGACCGTCGATTCGAAGCAGGTCTACAACGAGATCGTTGAGTATCTGAAGGGGATCGCTCCCGAGCTGATCGATCGTGTGCAGCTGTACGAGGACAAGATCCCGCTCTTCGACAAGGAAGGGGTGGAGACCGAGATCCGCGACCTCTTCAAGCGGCGCTGCGACCTCCCGAGCGGGGGGTACCTGATCATCGAGCCGACCGAGGCCCTCGTCTCGATCGACGTCAACTCGGGGCGCTTCACCGGGAAGAAGGATCCGGAGAAAACGGTCACCAAGACCAATATGGAGGCCGCCAGGGAGATCGCGCGGCAGCTCCGGCTCCGCGATGTGGGGGGGATCGTGGTCTGCGACTTCATCGATATGGAGACGAAGGCCAACCGCGACCGCGTCCTGCAGGAGCTTCGCACTCACCTCGGGCGGGACCGCGCACGGACCAAGGCATACGCGGTCAGCGACCTCGGGCTGATTGAAATGACCCGCCAGCGGGTCCGGCAGAGCCACTTCCACGCGATGACCGAGCCCTGTCCGACCTGTCAGGGCACGGGGCGCGTCTTCACGGCCGAGACGATCGTCCGGCGGATGGAGCGGGCGGTCCGTCGGCTGGCGAGCGAGGGGCGGCGTGACCCGATCGTCATCAAGTTCCCCCCCGACGTGGCCTTCTATGTGCTGGAGCAGGAGAAGGAGCTGGTCAAACGCCTCGAGAAGGGGGTCGGCTTCCCGGTGGAGATGCGAGACGACCCCCTCCTGAAGCCGGACGAGTTCAAGCTGGTGGTGAAGGGGGCGGGGCGGGATATCACGAGCCAGTATGCGGTGGCGTGACGGCAGAAGGCGGAAGGCTCGGGGTGGCCCACTTTTAGCTTTCAGCCTTGAGCCTTAAGCCATGGAAGGACTTGACCTTACCCCCGCTCGGCTCTATTCTTAGAGGCTCGGACCAATCCAGACCTTAGGTATCCCCATGTCGTACGCTATCTTCCGCTCCGGCGGCAAGCAGTTCCGCGCTGAGAAGGGCACCACGCTCCGACTCCCCACCCTCCCGGGTGAGGCGGGCGCGACCGTCGAGTTCAACGAGGTCCTCCTCGGCTCCGACGGCGCCAACGTCAAGGTCGGCGTCCCCACCCTCAAGGGCGCGTCGGTCTCGGCCGAGATCGTCAAGCACGGCCTCGGAGAGAAGATCGTCGTCTTCAAGTTCAAGCGTCGGAAGAACTACGCGAAGAAGCAGGGCCATCGGCAGGGGTTCACCGAGGTCCGGATTCGCGACATCACCCTCGGCTGACCGAGAGCGAGACTCCCCATGGCACATAAGAAAGGCGTAGGTTCCTCCCGCAACGGCCGTGACTCGAACCCGCAGTACCGCGGGATCAAGAAGTTCGGCGGTGAGAAGGTGATCGCGGGCAACATCATCGTCCGGCAGTGCGGCACCAAGTGGCACCCCGGCAACAACGTCGGGCTGGGCACCGACTACACGATCTACTCGCTCATCGAGGGCGTCGTGAAGTTCGAGCACAAGTCCAAGAGCCGCTACAAGGTCTCCGTCTACCCGGTTTCGGCCGCGTCATAAATCGCGCCACCGGGTGGTACGGCCGAGGGGGGGGGCG
>JBMTXT010000099.1:0-7033 GCA_049453775.1 Gemmatimonadaceae bacterium
CCCCCGTTCGCTTTTCCGGTGCCCCCCCGTGTCAGGGCGTCACGTCGTCGGGGAGGACGAAGGTCAGGGGATCCACCGGACGCCCGTTCACATGGATCTCGTAGTGGAGATGGGGGGAGGTGGTGAGCCCGCTGTTCCCCACCGCGGCGATACGCTGGCCCCGGGTGACGCGCTGCCCGCGTCGCACGTCGAGACGCGCACAGTGCGCGAACCGCGTCCGGATCCCATGGCCATGGTCGATCTCGACGACTCGGCCGAAGCCCTGATCCCATCCGGCATAGGCGACCACGCCGGCGGCGGGGGCGACGATTGGCGTGCCGATCTCCGCGGTGAGGTCGATCCCATTGTGCGGGCGGTTCACGTGCAGGATCGGGTGGAACCGGCTCTTGGCGAACTCGCTCGAGAGCCATCCCGAGGTCGGCATGATACTCGGGAGCGACTTGACTCGCTCCGACTGCACCTTGAGGGTGTCGGTGACCTCGTCGAAGCCGCGGGCGAGGGCGGTCGCGCGCTCCATCAGACGATCGAGGCTCGGGCGGGTGGTCCAGCCGAGGCGCCCGAGGAAGGGGCGGCGACGGTCACCGAGCCCGGTCACGACGGTGTTCCCGAGGGTCGCATTGAGGGCGGGGGCGTCGTCGGTGAGGGGGGCATCGCCCACGGCGAGGTCGCCCCCGTTCGTGGAGTCGGCCGGTGCGAGACCGGCGAGGATGCGCATCTGCCCCTCGCGCTCAGCGAGGGCGTTCACGGTGTCCTCGAGGGCAAGGAAGCGCTGGTCGGCGGCGGCGAGTTCCCGGCGGAGCTCGGCGTTCTCGGCGGCGACCAACCGGGCCCCCGGCGTGCCCCACGGGGTGATCAGGAGCGAAGCCGCCGCCACCACGAGGAGGAGGCCCGCCACGGCGCCGCCGATCGCCCACCGCATCTGCCGCCGCGAGATCCAGAGCTCGCGGGTGCGTCCCCCCTCGGGGGGCATGATGACGAAGGTCCAGCGGCGGCGGTCCATCCCCCAAGGTACCGACGGGGCCGCCGCAGGGTTCCCAAAGGGACCCCGAATCGACCCGGCAGGGTCAGGGGGCGGCGGTCGGCTCAGGGCGGGGGAAGAGCCCCTCCCCCTTGGTCACGCGCCACCCGGCGCCGTCGAGGGTGTCGGCGACGGCGAAGGGGGTCGCTCCGGCCGTCCCAGGGCCTCCGAGGGCCGTCCAGAGGGCCTCGGCCTTCCCCGGCATGACCGGGGCGAGATAGACCGCTTGGCGGGCCAGCTGGCGCACGAGCGAGGCGAGGACGCGCTCGAGCTCGGCGCGGTTCGCTGGGTCCTTGGCGAGGACCCAGGGCTTGGCGTCCTGGATCGCCTGGTTCGCGCGCCCGATCGTCCGGACGATCGCGGCGAGCGCCTCGTGCAGGGGATAGCCCCGGGAGCCATCGAGGGCGGCCCGCGCCTCGGCGTAGTCGGCGAGGTCGGCGGCATCCTCCGCGGTTCGGGCGCCGGCGGGTACGACGCCGTCGCAGTACTTCTCGACCATCGCGGTGGTGCGGCTCGCGAGATTGCCAAGCCCGTTGGCGAGCTCGGCGGTATAGACCGCCTCGAAGCGCTCCCAGGAGAAGGCGCCATCGCCATCGAAGGGGATGTCACGCAGCAGGTAGTAGCGGAAGGCGTCGGGGCCGAAGCGCGCGATCGCCTCCGAGAGCTCGAGCTTCACCCCAGCCGACTTGGAGAACCGCTCCCCGCCGAGGGTGATGAAGCCATGGGCCCACACCTGTGAGGGGAGGGGGAGACCGGCGGCCATCAGCATCGCCGGCCAGATCACCGTGTGGAAGCGGGTGATGTCCTTCCCCACCACATGCACGGACGCCGGCCAGGGCGCCCGCGAGCCCGGGAAGAACTGCGCGGTCCAGTAGTTGGGGAGCGCATCGAACCAGACGTAGGTGGTCTGCGTCTCTCCGGTCGAGATCGGGCGCGGGAAGGGGACGCCCCACGCGATGCGCGCGCGGCTCGCGGAGATGTCCTCGAGCCCCTGGTCCAGGAGGGAGAGGATCTCGTTGCGGCGATGGTCGGGCTGGAGGAACGCGGGGTGCGCCGTGAAATGTGCCTTGAGCCGCTCGGTGTAGGCGGAGAGCCGGAAGAACCAGTTGCGCTCGGTGACCTCCTCCAGCGTGCGCGTGGGATGCAGCGCACAGCGCCCCGCCGAGAGGTCGGCGGCCTGCTTGAAGCTCTCGCACCCCACGCAGTACTGCCCCGTGTACGAGCGCTCGTAGAAGGCGTCGGGGGACTCGGCGAAGATCCGCTCGAGCAGGGCGGTGACGGCGGCGTGATGCGCGGCGTGCGAGGTGCGCATGAACTGATCGTGCGAGATCCCGAGCGTCGCCCACATGGTGGTGAAGCGCTCGGCGACGCCGTCGACGAACTGCTGCGGGGCGATGCCGGCGGCCTCGGCGGTCTGCGCGACCTTCTGCCCATGCTCATCCATCCCGATGAGGAACCAGACGTCGTCGCCGAGCTGCCGATGCGCGCGGGCGATGGCATCGGCGCCGATCTTCTCGAGGGCGTGGCCGAGGTGCGGATCGCCGTTCGCGTAGTCGATGGCGCAGGTGATGAAGAACGGGGACATCGCGTGGGTCAGGTAGAAGGGGCGTCGCCGCCGGTGGAGCCGTCCCCGCGTCCGCGACGCCCGCCGCGGCGACCGCGCCGGCGCTTGGGACGACGGGCGTCATCGCGTGCGTCAGGGGGGGTGGGGGGTGCCGACGGCGGCGCGGGGGTGGCGGGGCGCTCCGGCGGACGCGCACGGGGCGTGGCGCGCGCGAGGGGGACGACGGGGAGGCGTTCCTCTTCGTGGTCCTCCCCCTCGTCCTCCGTCGCGACGTCCGGCTCCGGCATCGGGCCTTCGCCAAGCTCATGGCGCAGCAACGCGAGCGCGATGGTCCGGTACTCCCCCGCGGCGTTGCGCAATGTCACCCGCTCGCGGAAGATGTCGTTCGAGATGACCTTCTCCTCGCCGACCGCCGTGGTGAGGAGCTTCCCCTCCTTCGGGAAGCGCTTCCGCTGCTGCACATAGAACTCATGCTCGTAGCGCAGGCAGCACATGAGGCGCCCGCAGGTGCCGGAGATCTGCCCGGGATTGAGGGTCGAGAGGCGCTGATCCTTCGCGGCGCTCGACTTCACCGGGTTGAGCTGCGGGAGCCAGGTGCTCGAGCAGAAGGGGCGACCGCACCGGCCCACGCCGTCGAGGCGCTTGGCCTCGTCCCGCACGCCGATATGCCACATGTGGACTCGGGTCGAGAAGCGCCGCTCCATCTTCCGCACGAGGTCGCGGAAGTCGACACGCTCCTCGGCGGTGAAGTAGATGGTGAGGCGCCGACGATCCCACTGCCACTCCGTGTCGGAGATCTTCATGTCGAGCGACATCTCCCGGACGAGCTCGATCGCGGCGCGGCGCACCGCGTCTTCGTCGGCGCGAAGCCGGACCGCGGTGTCGATCTCCTTGGGTGTAGCGAGCCGCAGGATCGCCGGGAGGGTCTCCGGGGAGGCCTTGCCATGCGTGGTCCCCGCCTTGCGTTGCTCGGCGAGGGCGCCGGTGGTGTGGACGCGCGCGAAGTCCTCCCCGCGCTCCACCGGCACGATTACCGGCGTGCGAGGCGCGGGGGCCGACTCCCCGGACCAGGTGAAGAAGGCCCGCCGATGCCCCTTGAACTCGACCTCGACCAGATGGGTCGCCACCGCCACGGTCACGTCGTGAAGCTCCCCATGCGGAGGTACTTCTCGCGACGCTTCCGGACGAGCTTGTCGGGCTTCAGCCGCTTGAGTTCGTCGAGGTGTCGGAGGATCACGTCGTGCACGGCGCGCGTGGTGGCCTCGTGGTCGGCGTGGGCGCCGCCCGGGGGCTCGGGGATCACCTCATCGATCACCTTGAGCGCGAGGAGCTCCGGGGAGGTGATCCGCAGCGAGCTCGCGGCCTTCTCACGCATCTCGGGGCTCTTCCCATCCTTCCAGAGGATCGCGGCGCACCCCTCCACCGTGATCACCGAATAGACGGCGTGCTCCAACATGAGCACGCGGTCGGCGACGCCGAGGGCGAGGGCGCCCCCAGAGCCCCCTTCGCCGATCACCGTCGCGATGATCGGGACGGTGAGCTGGCTCATCTCAAGGAGATTGCGCGCAATCGCCTCCGACTGGCCACGCTCCTCAGCGCCGAGGCCGGCCCAGGCCCCCGGCGTGTCGATGAAGGTCAGGACGGGGACCTGGAACTTCTCGGCGAGCTTCAGGAGACGGAGCGCCTTGCGATACCCCTCGGGGTGCGGCATCCCGAAGTTGCGGTGGAGGTTCTCCTTGGTATCACGCCCCCGCTGCTGGCCGATGATCATCACCGTGTCCCCGTCGAGCCGGGCCCACCCGCCGACGATCGAGGGGTCGTCGCGGAAGGCGCGGTCCCCGTGCAGTTCGATGAAGTCGCTGAAGGCGAGCCGGATGTAATCGAGGGTGAAGGGACGGCGCGACGAGCGCGCCACCTGCACCCGTTGGAGCGGGGTGAGGTTCTTGTACGTGTCCCGACGGAGCGCGGCGAGCCGCTCCTGCAGCGGCACGATCTCCGCGGAGAGGTCGAGCTTCTGCTCTTCCGCCTTCTCCCGGAGCTCCTGGATCTGGCGCTCCAGCTCGGCGATCGGCTTCTCGAATTCGAGGACCGAGGTTCCCATGCTTAGCCTCCACGGACGAGGCGCACCCGCTCGTCTCCGAGGAGTGCGCGAAGTTCTCCCAGCGCGGGGCCGGCGGCGGCCACCTTGAGGGAGGTCGAACGGAGTCGCGCCGGGAGCCCGTCGCGACCTTTCCAACGTAGCTCCAGGGGGGCCGACCCGGGATGGGCCTCCGCCACCGCGCGGACATCGCGGACCACGTCGGCGGGGAGCCCCACCTCGGCGTCGAGTTCCAGGGCGATGGCGAACTGCCCGGTGGCTCGGAGCTCCGCGAGGCGGGTGATCTTCTCGACGATGAAGGTGGGGTTCTCGGCGTCCTGGTCGCGGCGCGAGTAGCCCCCGCTGATCAGCACGGGGATATCGACCTGCACGCGATCCCCGATCGCGGCCCACGCCTCGGGGAAGACGAGGAGCTCCGCCGAGCCGGCGAAGTCCTCCACGGTGAGGCGTGCGAACTCGTTCCCCGACTTCTTGCTCACCTGCCGCTTGATCGCGGTGATCACCCCCGCCAGGGTGATCGCCTCCGAGGTCCAGTGCCCGAGCTGTGCGACGGTGTGCGAGGCGAGGAGCTCGCACTCGGCGCGGAAGGGGGCGAGGGGGTGGCCCGAGATGTAGAAGCCGAGGATCGCCTTCTCCTGTGTGAGGCGCGCCGACTCCGAGAAGGGCGGGATGTTCGGGAGGACGGGGATGAGCGGTGCCTTGGAGGCCCCATCGGCGGGGGCATCGGCGACATCGCCGAAGAGGGAGCCCTGTCCCGTCGCGATCTCCGCCTGGGCGAGGGACGCCGACTGGATCGCCCCGTCGAGCGCGGCGATGAACTGCGCGCGATGCCCGCCGAGTCCGTCGAGGGCCCCGGCGTGGATGAGCGCCTCGAGCACGCGCTTGTTGCAGGTGCGCAGGTCGATCCGCTCGCAGAGGTCGTAGAGCGAGGTGAAGGGCTTCTCGGCCCGCGCCGCGAGGATCGACTCCACCGCCGAGTGGCCGACGTTGCGGATCGCGCCGAGGCCGAAGCGGATCTTGGTGTCGGAGATGACGGTGAACTTCCACCCTGATTCGTTCACGTCGGGGGGGAGGATCTCGAGGCCCAGGTCCCGCGCCTCGTTGATGTACTTGACCACCGCGTCGGTGTCGCCGATGCAGGCGGAGAGCACCGCCGCCATGAACTCCGGCGCGTAGTGCGCCTTGAGATAGGCGGTGTGATAGGAGAGGACGGAGTAGGCGACCGAGTGCGACTTGTTGAAGCCGTAGCGGCCAAAGGTCTCGATCTGCCCCGCGATATCGTCGATCACCTTGGCAGGGAAGCCGTTGGCGACGGCCTTCGCGGTGAACGTTCCGAGCTCCTGCTTGATGAGCTCGGCGTCCTTCTTGCCCACGGCTTTGCGGAGCACATCGGCTTCGGCGAGGGAGATCCCCGCGAGCCGCTGCGCGATCCGCATCACCTGCTCCTGGTAGGTGATGACGCCGTAGGTCGGGGCGAGGATCTCCTCGAGCTCGGGGAGCTGGTACGCGACCGGTTCTTCCCCCTTCTTCCGGCGCTGATAGACCTTGTGCATCCCGGCGTCGAGCGGACCGGGCCGCATCAGCGCGTTGGAGGCGACGAGGTCGTCGAAGCGGTCGGCACGCATCGCGCGCACCATGTCGGTGGCGAGCGGGGATTCGAACTGGAAGACGCCGGCGGTGCGGCCGGCGCGGAGCATCCGGTAGGTCGCCTCGTCGTCGAGCGGGAGGGCGTCGAGGTCGATCGTGATCCCGCGCCGCTGCTGGATCGCCTTCACCGCGTCGGTGAGGATCGTGAGTGTGGTGAGGCCCAAGAAGTCCATCTTGAGCATCCCGGCCTTCTCGAGCGCGACCATGTCGTACTGCGTGACGACGACGCGTTCGTCGCTCCCGCCGCCACTCCCCTTGGACTCCGCCGTGCAGACGGGGACGTAGTCGTCGAGCGGGCCTGGCGCGATGACGATCCCGGCGGCGTGGACGCCGGCGTGCCGCGAGAGGCCTTCGAGTGAGATCGCGAAGTCGAAGAGCTGCGCGTGGCGCTCGTCCTGCTCGTAGAGCTTCCGGACCTCGGGGACCTTCTCGATCGCCTCGGCCACCGTGAGGGAGAAGTTCGGCTGATTCGGGATCAGCTTGGCGATCGCATCGGTCTCCCCGGGGGTGAAGCCCAGCACGCGGCCGACGTCTTTGATGCAGGCGCGCGACTTGAGGGTCCCGAAGGTGATGATCTGACCGACCGACTCGCGCCCGTACTTCTCGCGCACATACTCGATCACCTCACCGCGCCGCTCCTCGCAGAAGTCGACGTCGATGTCAGGCATCGAGACGCGTTCCGGGTTGAGGAAGCGCTCGAAGAGGA
>JBMTXT010000100.1:0-6884 GCA_049453775.1 Gemmatimonadaceae bacterium
CCCGTCGTGCGTTTTTGTGGCACGTATCGCACCCATCGGGTGATATGGCGCCGCAGGGTCGGCGATAGGGTGTGGCATGCCTGCCGCACGACGAGGTCTCTCGCTGGTCGAATGCGTGGTCGCGATCGTCCTCTGCGCCGTGGGGCTCCTCGGGGTCACTGCGGCGCTTCTGACCGCGCAACGGCTCGAACGGTCGGCGGAGGCGATGCGCCGGATGGCCCACCAGGCCAGCCAACGCATCTCGTGGTTCGAGGCGATCCCCTGCCCGCCGCGCGATACGACGTGGCGGCAGGGCGATGCCGGTGTCGCAGCGACCTGGACGGTCGTGCGTTCCGACTCGGGGGTCACCCTGGTCGGATCCCTCACCGCGCCGATCCCCGGTCCCACGGCGCCCCTCCACCTTCCGATCCAGCTCCACCGCCCATGCGGGTGAGGACGGTGCCCGGGGTGACCCTCGTCGAGCTCCAGGTCGTGGTCGTGGTCGGGGGGATCCTCGTGGCCGCGGCCTACACGAGCCTGCTCTCGGTGCGCCGAGTCGTGGACGAGGCGCTCCGACGGGGCGAGGCGTACCGCGCGGGTGCCGATGCGATCGGGGTGCTCGAGGCCATCGGGGAACAGCTGCGCTACCCGGTGGTGGTGGGGGACACGGCGTTGCACGGAGAGCTGCGCATCGGCGCCGGGATCGTCTGTCGGCAGACACCGGCGACGCTCACCCTCGCCCCCGCGCACACGGGATCGTCCGAGGCGCTCACCTTCCTCGCGGAGACCCCGATCGTCGGTGATCGCCTGGAGGCCTTCGGGGGGGAGGCGACGGGAGAGCGGGAGTGGCGGACGTATCGCGTGACCGCCGTGGCGCTCATGACCGCCCACGAGGGGTGCGGCAGCGATGCGGCTGCTGTCGCCGTCGTGGATCGAGGGCGCCAGGTCCTCCGCCTCTCGGTGGATCCCCCCCCGGGAGCGATCCCCGCCGGTGCGCCGGTGGAGCTCTACCGCACGGTGCGCCTCGTGCTCTACCACGCCGGGGCGCAGGGCTGGACGGTCGGTTTCCGGACCTGTCCCGCGCTGCGGTGTGGCGCGTCGCAGCCGATCGTCGGCCCGGTGCGCTCGCCGTCTGATGACGGGCTCCGGTTCCGCATCGATCCAACGGCTCCGATCGTGCGGACGGAGGTTCGTGTCCCCGGGAGTGAGCATCGCTTCGAGGGGGTGCTTCGTGCGTACGCGTTCGGTCGCTGAGCATGGCTTCGCCTTGCTGCAGGTCCTCGTGGTCCTCTCCCTCCTCTCGGCGTGGGTAGGGATGGCCCTCGCGCAGGGGTTCGAGTCGGCGCGTCGGGCGCAGCTGGCCCACGAGCGGCTGCGCGTGCGGCTCGCCCACGCGTCGGGGGTGGCGCGGCTCGGTGAGCCACCGACCCTCGCGCTCCTCTGCCTCGCCGCCCCCCAGGCTGCGCAGCACTGGGTCGTGACCGATCCCTCGGGGGTCCGGACGGCGGCGCGCTGGCGCCATGTCGGCGACGGGGTCGTGCTCGCGGAGCTCGATGCGATCGGTTCGACCGGGGGGCGCGTCCGTACCCTCGCCTGGCTCCTCCCCGACTCCGTCGAGCGGCTCCCGACGGGACTCCACTGCCCGGGGTCCACCCTGCAACCGGTGGGATCGGGCGCGCTCTTCCCGCGCCCAGGGGAGTGACCCGCGATGCGCCCCTGGTGACGGATCCCCCGCCCGCATCGTCCATCGCGGTAACGCCCGACACCAACTATAGAGCGCGCGCTCGCATTGACCCCCGATACCTTGCTGGGCAACTTTCCACCCCGCCGACCGCTCGTCCCCTCCGTCCCCGACATGGCCCTGTTCTCCCGCAAGCAGAAGACAGCCGTCGGACTCGATATCGGGTCGGGGCTCGTGAAAGTGGCCGTCGTGGACCACCGAGGGGCGGAACCGGAGCTGGTTCGGGTCGCCCTCGCCCCGCTCCTCCCCGATGCGATCGTGGAGGGGGAGGTGATGGACCCGGCGATCGTCTCCGAGGCCATCCGCACGGCCCTCCGCTCGGCCGGCGTCGAACCGACGAAGGTCGCGACCGCCGTCGGGGGACGGGATGTCATCGTGAAGCAGATCGCGGTCGATCGAGTGCCAGCCGCCAAGGCTCGGGAGGCGCTGCGGTGGGAAGCGGAGCGCCATGTCCCCTTCGACATGGACTCGGTCTCCCTCGATTTCCAGATCCTGGATCCGCGGGGCACGGACGAACAGATGGAGGTCCTCCTGGTCGCGGCGAAGCGCGAGCTGATCGCGGCGCGGAGCCGAGTGCTGGCGGAGGCGGGGGTCGTCCCCTCGCTCGTCGATGTCGATTCGTTCGCGCTGCACAACGCCTTCGAGCGCAGCCACCCTGAGGCGATGTCCGGGGTGGTGGCGCTCCTGCACATCGGGCACGAGCTCACCAACCTCAACCTCGTCGAGGACGGGGTCCCGGTGCTCACGCGCGACCTCGGGGTCGGGACCCGCCGACTGCGTGAGGACCTTCAGCGCGATCTCGGCCTCAGCGCCGAGGGGGCGCGGGCCATCCTCGATGCCCCCGACCGTTCCCGCGCCCTCGACACCGTGCTCGGGGGGCGCGTCGAGGAGCTCGCCATGGGGATCGAGCGCGCGGCCGCCTTCCGCGCCTCCACCTCCCGCACCTTCGCGCCGATCGGTGCGATCTACCTCTCGGGGGGCGGGGCGCGGACGCCCGGGCTGATCGACGCGCTCGCCACGCGCCTCCGGTTGCCAGTGCTCCTCGCCACCCCCCTCGCCTACCTGGCCCTCCGCGACGGCGCCTTCGAGTCGCTCGAGACCGAGGCGGTCGCACCGCTCCTGACGCTCGCGATCGGGCTCGCCCTCCGGAGTCCGCGATGAGGCGCTGTCGATGATCGAGATCGATCTGCTCGAGGGCGCCTCGGCGAGACGGCCGCGGGGGCGCTGGCGCCTCGACCTCGGTGCACTGCTCCGGGGGACGGGGGACCGATTCCGGGACCCCTGGCTCGTCATCGCGATCCTGAGCGTCGGGCTCGCGGTGGGGCTCGGTGGGGCGATGGGGATCGTGCAGCGGCAGGAGGGGGTCACGCTCCAGGACGAGGAGACCCTGGCGGTGCAGGACAGCGTCCGCTTCCATGCGGTGCTCGAGCGACTCCGCACGGCCCAGGCCCAGCGCGACTCGGTCGTCGCGCAGATGGGGACGATCGTGGCGCTCGATCGCCAGCGCTTCCTCTGGCCGCAGCTCCTCGATGAGATCGCGCGCGCGCTCCCCATGGACACCTGGCTGCGATCGGTCGCCCAGTCCTCGGCCGCGACGACCCCGTCCGCCGAGCAGGTGGCTGCGGATTCGCTCCCCCCGCTCACGCTGCGCCTCGTCGGGATGACCCTCGACCTCCAGGCCCTCACGAATTTCATGCGGCAGCTCGAGGCGTCGCCGCTCATCGCCGACGTCCGCCTGGCGGCCTCGTCGATGACGCCGGTGGAGGGGCAGTCGGTCAATGAGTTCACCCTCGACCTGCGCGCCGAGCGGCCGGTGCCGCGCGAGGGATCGACCCGATGATCGCGCGGCCCACGAGCCAGCGGGACCAATCCCTACTCCTGGTGAGCGTGGTGGCCTTCGCGGGCCTCTTCGCCTACTGGTACCTTGTGCATCAGCCGCGGGGCGTGGCGATGACGAAGCGTCGGGCGCACATCGAGTCGCTGGTCGCGAGCAATACGGTGGCGCGCGCGGTGCTGGCGCGCGGGTCGGCGGATTCGCTCGACCGCCAGCAGGCGGCCCTCGAGGCGCAGCTCCGGGCGATGCGCGTCCTGATCCCGACGGGCAACGAGGTGCCGGCACTTCTCGACCAGATCCTCGCCGCGGCCCGACAGGATGCTCTCGAGCTCGAGGATGTGGCGCCCGTCGAGACGGTGTCGGGCCCCTCGTTCGATACGTATGGCTTTCGTCTCTCGTTGCGTGGCACCCATCATGAGATCGGCGGGGTGCTGGCGTCGATCGCCTCACTCCCACGCATCATCGTGCCGGCCCACCTGACCCTGGCCCCGGCCACCACGTCGGGCCGTCGGGATGCGCCCGAGGGCGCACAGATGCTGGTGGCCACCTTCGACGTGCAGACCTACGTGGCACGAGGGGAGATGGCGTCCCCCTCCTCGGAGGTCGCGACCCCCGCCGAGGCGACGGGGGCAGGACGTGGCGAGGGGGCCGAGGGACTCCCGTTCCAACGGGAGGTCTTCGCCTACGAATCGCGTGGGCGCCGAGACCCCTTCGCCTCGCTGCTGACCAGTGGGGTGAGCCGCCCCCTTTTCGCCGACCTGCGGGTCACGGGGATCCTCGTCGATCCCGTCGGGGCGAACTCGGTGGCGATGTTACGGGACCTCGCGACCGGCCAGCTCTACCGGGCGAAGGAGGGATCGGTCTTCGGCCGGATCCGGGTGACGGCGATCCGACCGCGTGAGGTCGCGCTGGTGGTCGAGGAGTTCGGGAACACGCGACGGGAGGTGTTGATGTTGAAGGATCCTCGGAAGGAGCAGACACCATGAGGCGGATCGGGGTAGGGGGGGCGTTGCTGGTCCTGCTGCTCAGCGGGGCCCAGTCGGTCGCGGCAGCGCAGGAGGTGGCCGCGCCGGGCCAGCCGCCGCGATCGCGCATCAGCGTCTCGTTCGTGGCGACGCCGATCCACGAGGTGATCGCGACCTTCGCGGAGCACTCGGGGCGAACCTTCATCTTCGGCCCCCAGGTCACCGGCGCCGTCACCGCGGAGATCACGAACCAGCCGTGGGATGTCGCCCTCGGGAAGATCCTGCAGGCCAATGGCTTCACGGTGTCAGAGGACGCCACGGGGATCATCACGATCGACAGCTATGCGAACATCGCGAGCCGGTCCTCGGTCGAGCCGCTGGCATCGCAGGTCATCCCCGTGAACTACGCGAAGGTCACCGAGCTGGCGGAGACGATCCGGCAGCTGATCGCCGCCTGTGCGGGCGCGGCGGTGGGTGGCGCATCATCGCCGGCCCCCGCGGTCGCTGCCAGTCCAGCCCCCGCGCCGCTCGGCGCGCCCCCCGCGTCGCCGAACTGTGGTCGCGGCACCGGCGCGACCGATGCCAAGACCAACACCATCATCATCACCGAGACCACCTCGCGGCTCGCCGATATCGTGCGCTACGTGAAGGAGCTCGACCGGCGGACCCCGCAGGTCGCGATCCGCGCGAAGATCATCTCGGTGGATCGCACGGCGACGCAGGAGTTGGGCCTCAGCTACGACGTGGGCTCCCCCACGACCTTCATCCAGGGGTTGGTCCCGCGCTATCAGCCGGGGACCGACGTCCCGATCCAGGGCAACTTCCGCGTGAACTTCACCGGCGATGCCTTCGCCGGCGTCGCCAACGCGAATCGGCTCTTCCGGACCAGCTCCGCCCTCTCCCTGATCTTCAACACCGTGGTGCGCGGGTACAACCTCACCTCCTTCCTCGATGCCCTGAGCTCGGAACAGCTCTCGGACATCCAGGCGGAGCCAAGCACCACGACGCTCGACAACCGTAAGGCGACCCTCTTCGCCGGCTCCGAGATCGCGTTCTTGCTCACGCCCCCCGTGGTGCCCGGGCAGATCCAGGCGGTCGCCCCGCAGATCTTCCGGCAGAAGGTCGGGATCACCCTCGAGGTCACCCCGCATGTCACGGCGAATCGGCAGGTCAGTCTGGAGATCGCCGCCGGCCAGCAGTCGCTGCTGGGGACCACCGAGGCGGGGCCGAACATCAGCGAGCGGACGGCGAGCAACGAGGTCCTGGTCGCCGATGGGGAGACGGTGGTGATCGCGGGGCTCACCCAGACCCAGGTCACCACGATCACGTCGGGGATCCCGATCCTGATGAAGCTCCCCTGGATCGGCCGCCTCTTCCGGCAGGAGCGCCTCGAAGAGCGGAAGCAGGATCTCATGATCCTGGTGACGCCGCACATCGTGGACGACGGGGAGACCGTGCGTCGCGCCCCCGAGGGCCAATGAGGCCCGCACCCGCGCGGGTGCGATGACGCGCCTCACCTTCCGCACCGCAGGGGAATCCCACGGTCCGGCCGTCCTCGCCCTCGTGGAAGGGGTGCCGGCGGGGCTCGCGTTGCCGATCGCCGCGATCGATCATGACCTCGCGCGTCGCCAACAGGGGTATGGCCGCGGCCGACGGATGCAGATCGAGCAGGACCGCGGGGAGTTCCTCTCCGGCGTCCGCGCCGGTGAGACGCTCGGGTCACCGATCGCCATCCTCGTCCGGAACAGGGATTGGGCGAACTGGGTGGCGATCATGGATCCCGCCCCGCGACCCGAGGATGCCACGGGGGCGGGGCGCGCCCGCCAGGTGACCCGCGTGCGCCCCGGCCACGCGGATCTCACCGGGCTCCTCAAGTACGATCGCACCGATGCGCGCGACATCCTCGAGCGGGCCTCCGCGCGTGAGACCGTCGCCCGCGTCGCGGCCGGCGCCGTCGCTCGGCAGCTCCTCGCCGCCTGCGACATCGTCGTGGGCAGTCACCTCGTCCAGCTCGGCGGGATCGAGGCCACGGCACCCGCCACCTGGCCGCCCGATCTCAATGGCGCCGCCGATGCCTCGCCGGTCCGGTGTCTCGATCCCGAGGCCGAGGCGCGCATGGTCGCCGCGATCGATGCGGCGAAGGCGGCGGGGGACACGCTGGGGGGCGTCTGTGAGGTGGTGGTCACGGGCCTCCCCATCGGGTTGGGCTCGCACGTCGCGTGGGATCGCAAGCTCGATGGGCGGCTCGCCCAGGCGCTCTGTTCGATCCCGGCGGTGAAGGGGGTGGAGATGGGGCTCGGTTTCGAGGCGGCGCGGCGACCGGGCTCGGCGGTGCACGATGCGATCGTCTCTGATCCTGGGGCGA
>JBMTXT010000101.1:0-6757 GCA_049453775.1 Gemmatimonadaceae bacterium
CGCAAGGACGTGCTCGCCAAGTGCTATGGCGGCGACATCAGCCGCAAGCGCAAGCTCCTCGAGAAGCAGAAGGAGGGGAAGAAGCGCATGAAGCAGGTCGGCTCGGTGGAGATCCCGCAGGAGGCGTTCCTCGCCGTCCTGCAGGTCGAGTAGCGCGGGCGCCACGGCGTCCGCGTGACCGCGCGCCGTGCGTCAGCGGTGCGCCGCGCGGGCGATCACGTCGTCGTAGATCCCTTCCAACACCGCGGTCTGCGTGCGCAGGTTGAACGCGCGCTCCATGTGGGCGCGGGCCGCCTGGCTCATCTGCGCGCGGCGCGCGGGATCGGTCAGGATCCGGAGCAACCGATCGGCGAGCGCCCCTTCATCTCCCGGCGCCACGCAGTATCCGGTCTCCCCATCCGCGACCCCCTCGGCGGTCCCCCCGGAGGTCGAGACGACCACCGGACACCCGCAGGCCTGCGCCTCGAGGAAGGTGAAGGGCAAGCCCTCGGCGTTCCCCCGCGCATCGACGACGCTCGGGCCACAGAGCACGGTCGCCCGCTGCATCAGGGCGTTCACCTGCGCGGGGGTCTGCACGCCGAGGAAACGCGCCCGGACCCCGAGCGCCGCGGCCGCCCCCTCGAGTTCCCCGCGCAGCGGTCCATCGCCGGCGATCACGCACTCCGCGTGCGGCACGGTCCGCTGCACCGTGACCATCGCCCGCAGGAGATGGATCACCCCTTTCTTCGCCGCGAGTCGGCCGACGAAGAGCACCTGATCAGGGACCGGCGGCTCCCCCGAGGGGACGAACTTCGTGACATCGACCCCGGTGTAATGCACCTGGATCTTCTCCGGCGGGCACCCCGCCTCGCGGAGCTTCCGCGCGAGGAACTCGGAGACGCAGAGCACCCGGTCCGCCATCGCGAAGGCGCGGCGACGCCGGCGGACCTCGGCCTGCGATCGTGGGGTGACGGTGATGTCCATCCCGAGATAGCTCACGACGAGCGGGACCCCGAGCCGACGGGCCAGATGACCCGCTGGGATCGCGCCCGAGCCGAAGTACGCATGCACGAGTGCCGGCTGCGTCGCGGCGATCGCCTCGCGCCACGCCCCGGGGACGATCCCGAGGTATTTGAGGAGCGCCTTCCCGAGCGGGGGCGCCACATGATGCGCGGAGAGGAGGACGGTGGGATGCCCCTCGACGAGGCGCGCCCCCTTCGCATCCCGGGCATAGCCGACGAAGACGGGGTGGAACCGCGTCAACGCCAGCTGCTGCGAGGCGACGAAGGTCTCCGACCACGGGAGGATGGTGCGCCGGAAGACGACGATCGACCGGGGGTCGATCATGCGGGGCCTGCGAGGTGGCGATCCAACCCCACCGGGGTGCGAGTGAGGCGCTTCGCCGCGACCTCGTCACGGATCGCCCGGTTCCGCGCGATCGCCTCGGGGCGCTTGTAGCCTCGCCCATGGTCGAGATGGACGACGAGGGCGCGATGCCGGAGCTGCTGGCCGCGCACCCCCGCGTTCTCGAGTCGCTCCCCGAGTTCGCGGTCGAGGCCGCCCCACTCGAGACGCTCGTCGAAGCCATTCACGCGGATGAGATCCTCGCGCCAGACCGCCGCGTTGTGCCCATTGAAGGTCGCGCCGGTCGGGGTGAGACGATCGAGCAGCGTGGCCATGGTCGAACCCCAGGCAAGGCGCTGGAGCCGCCGATCCCACGGGGTGCCATGCGCCCGTAGCCAGCGGGGGTCGGTCGCCCGCCCCGCCATGACATCGGCCCGCGTGATCGCCTCGCTCGTGACCATCGGGAGCTTCAGGTACCCTCCCGAGCCGAACCGCCCCGGCCGCGCCGCCGCCAGATGCACGGCCAGAAGATCGGCCCGCGGGATGCAGTCGCCATCGGTGAAGAAGCAGTATTCCCCCTCCGCCTGCGCGATCGCGGCGTTGAGGATGGTGCACTTCCGGAACCCGACCTTCGGGTGCCAGACGTGCCGCACCGGGTAGGGGAGCTCGGCGCGCATCCGCTCGATCAACGCGGCGGTCGGGGCCTCCGAGCCATCATCCGCGACGAGGAGCTCGAACCCCGTGACGGACTGGGCCGCGAACCCCCAGAGCACCTGCTCGAGCCAGCGCGGATGGTTATAGGTGGTGACGATGACGGACAGGCGCATCGCGGGGGATTAGTTTTCGAAGGTTCCGCGACGGCTGCGGTGCATCGACGAAACGTAGCGGTCGCCGGAGGGCGACGATAGCGCACGAGGAGGCGTCGTGGGGAATCGGTCGGACCGGAGCACCGCAGCCCAGTACATCATCGGCGTCGACCTGGGCGGGACGAACATCGTCGTCGGGGCGATGCGCGCCGATGGTGCGACGCGCCATGCGATGCATTCGCTGCCGACGTGCGCCGAGGAGGGGGCCGATGCCGTGGTCGCGCGAATCGCCGCCGCCATCGAACGGACGATCGCCGAGACCTGTGCGGAGACCGGGGCGACGCGCGCCGACATGGTGGGCGTCGGGATCGGCTCGCCGGGCCCCCTCGACCGCGAGACCGGGGTCGTGATCTTCACGCCCAATCTCGGGTGGCGCGACTTCCCGCTGCGCGACCGCGTGGCGGTGGCGGTGGATCTCCCCGCCACGTTGGACAATGACGCCAACTGCGCGACGCTCGGCGAATGGTGGGTCGGCGCCGCTCGCGGGGCGCGCCACGTCATCGGCCTCACCATCGGGACGGGGATCGGCGGCGGGATCATCCTCGACGGCGCCCTCTTCCATGGCGCGAGCGATGCCGCCGGGGAGCTCGGGCACATCTCCATCGATGCGACCGGACGGCGCTGCGGGTGCGGGAACTACGGCTGCCTCGAGGCCTATGCGTCGGGGCCGGCAATCGCGGAGCGGGCGCGCGAGGCGCTGGCGGGGGGCGAGCAGTCGATCCTCCCGGCGCTGGTCGACGGGGACCTCAGTCGCATCACCGCGGCGACGGTCTATGCGGCCGAGCAGCGCGGTGACACCGTGGCCGCGCATGTGGTGCGCGACACCGCGAAGTTCCTGGGGATCGGCGTCGCGAACTTCCTGAACATCTTCAATCCGGAGGTCGTGGTGCTCGCCGGCGGGGTCACCCAGGCGGGGGATGCGCTCTTCGAGCCCCTCCGCGCCGAGGTGCGTCGCCGAGCCTTCCACCCGGCGGTCGAGGCCTGTCGGATCGTCCCGGGGGAGCTCGAGGGGAATGCCGGGGTGATCGGCGCGATCGCCACCTTCGCCCAGCGGCACGGCCTGACATGACGACGCCGGCCCCTTCGGGGGCGCCCCGACCGAAGCGCCTCGGGGTCCTCGGCAGCTTCGTGTGGGATGTGATCCATGGGCGCGACGTCCGCTCCGCCCCGGTCGAGGAGTGGGGGGGGATCACCTACGCGTTGAGCGCCGCGGACGCCGCCCTCCCGGATGCCTGGCAGCTCGTCCCCCTCGCGAAGGTCGGCTTCGATCTGGCGCCGCAGGCGCGGCGCTTCGTCGGGACCTTACGGCACGCCGCGCCCGAGGCACTCCCGATCGAGGTCCCGCACCCGAACAATCGTGTGACGCTCCGCTACCACTCGGAGGAGCGGCGCAGCGAGTGTCTGATGGGGGGGGTGCCCCCGTGGAGTTGGGCGGGCCTGCAGCCCCTGCTCCGCGACCTCGATGCGCTCTACATCAATCTGATCAGCGGCTTCGAGCTCGATCTCGCGACGGCGCAGCTCATCCGCCAGCACTTCCACGGCCCGATCTACTGCGACCTCCATTCGCTGCTGCTGGGGATGGAGACTGACGGGCATCGCACCTACCGTCCCCTCCCCGAGGTCGCGGCGTGGTGCGCCTGCTTCGACTTCATGCAGGTGAACGAGGATGAGCTCGCGATGCTCGCCCCCGATGGGCTCGCGCTGGCCGCGACCGCGCTCGGCGCGGGGGTCCGGCATCTCCTGGTGACGTTGGGGAAGCAGGGGGTGGTGTACTTCGCCGCGCCGGGGACCGAGCAGGCCCTCGCCCCCGCGCGGGGCGCGCGTCCGGTGGGGGGGGCCCTTCGCACGGCCCGCGTCCCGGCGAGCCCGCTGCGGATCGAGGGGCCGGGCGATCCCACGGGGTGTGGCGACGTCTGGGGGGCGACCTATTTCTCTCGGCTCCTGGCGGGCGATATTATGGACGTGGCGCTCCGCCGCGCCAACGATGCGGCCGCGCGGAACGTGGAGCATCGGGGCGCCACCGGCCTCGCCCATCACCTCCGCGGAGAACTCCACGTCCTGTGACCGCCGTCCTCACCGTCCCTGCCTCCCTCGATGAGGCGCAGTTCGAATCGGTGATCGAGCAGCTCGCCGCGGTCCCTGCCGACGCGAAGCTCCTGGTCGATGCGCGGCATTGTCGCTTCGCGACCCCGTACGGCCTCACCGCCCTGCTCTGCCTCGCGCAGTCGCGCGCGGAGCGGCCCGACTTCGCCCCGCCCGACGATGAGCAGACGCTGAGCTACTGGGCGCGCGCGCAGTTCTTCACCCACGCCGAGTCGCTCTACACCATCCGCGGGACCGTCCCCAAGCGGGCGGCGACCGGGGACTCCGATGTGCTCCTCGAGGTGACGCCGGTGAACGGCAACGAGGATGTGCAGGCGATCGTCCGGCGGATCCAGGAGAAGGCACAGCAGATCCTCAACGCGACCCTCGACCTCGAACCACGCTCGACGATGGGGTTCAGCATGACCCTCTCCGAGGCCGCCTCGAACATCATCGAGCATGCGGGACGCGGGGGATGGGTGATGGTCCAGCGCTACAACTGGGCGAAGCGTCGGGTGGGGCGCGATGTGGTCCAGATCGCGGTCTGTGATGCCGGGATGGGGTTCCGCGCCTCGCTCGAGGGGAGCCGCGCACGCGCGCTGGCCGACCGGTGGGACGACCAGACCGCGCTCGAGGCCGCGGTGATCCAGGGCGTCAGCCGCTTCGCCGATCCCGGCCGCGGTCAGGGGATCAAGGGGATGCGCGGATGGGTGCACCGGATCGACGGCAAGCTCACGGTGCGCAGCGGCACCGCGCGCATCGCGCCGATCATCCCCGACTGGGACGAGGATCTCCCGCTCCAGGGCGGACTCCCCCCCTTCCCGGGGGCGCAGATCAACGTGATCATCCCGCGCCGGGTGCCGCGGCCATGAGCCACATCGACATCTCTGCCGCACTCGATGCGGCCGCCCCCGAGGCGCACCACCACCTCGTCACGCGCCGCACCGGCGCCGTGGTCCGCACGGTGATCGAGCGGCAGATCGCCGCCCTCGCCGACGGGTCGGTCGCCGTGCTCGACTTCTCGCAGATCGGCGTCCTCGATCGCAGCTGCGCCGATGAGTTCGTGGCCAAGCTCGTCCTGCCGTTGACGACCGAGCGGCCGAGTCGGGAGAGCTATGTGGTGCTCGTCGGGGTGAACGACGGCCATCTCGACGCGATCGAGGCGGTGCTCGAGTCCCATGGACTCGCCCTCGTCGTGCGCTTCGACGATGGGGTCACGCACCTCGTCGGGACGGTCTCCCCGCTCGAGCGGCAACTGTGGGAGTGTGTGATGGCCCGTGCCGGCGCGGCGGTGGAGGAGGCGGCCGAGGCGGTGGGCCTCGCGCTCGAGGAGGCGCAGGCGACCCTCGAGATGTTGGTCCGGCGGCGCCTCCTGCGTCGCCTCGACGATGCCTTCGCCCCCCTGGGAGCGCCGGCCTGATGGCGCGCGGGTTCCCACCGCTCCAGGTCGGGGCGTTCCTCGCCACACGTCGCGGTGACGCCGAGCGGGGCCCCCTGCTGCGGCTCCACCCGATCGATGCCGAGCAGCGACTCATCCATGAGGGGGAGCTCGTCTGGGTCTATGGCCCCCGACGGCACGAACTCGCCCCGGTGGTCTTCGACGACACGCTCCCGCGCGGATTCGTCGCCGTCCGCGACCTCGCGGGCCTCGCGGTCACCGAGACCGTCCGCCTCGTGAAGCACGATGTGCGCTCACGTCCCATCCTCACCTCGGCCCTCGCCACGGATGCCTGACCAGCCCACGCCGCGCCTCGGGCGCGCGACCCTCGCGATCCACGGCGCACGGGAGGCGCACTCCCCTGGGGATGCGGTGGTCGAACCGCTCGTCCAGTCGGTCAACCACCTGCAGGCGCTTGGGACCGGCGAGGGGCTCCGCTACACGCGGTACGGCAACACCCCCAATGCGGACCGCGTGCAGCGGCGGATCGCGATGCTCGAGGGCGCGGAGCGGTCGGTGCTGCTGGCGAGTGGGATGGGGGCGACGGCGTGCGCGCTCCTCGCTCTCCTGGAGCCCGGCGACCACCTCGTCTCCTCCCGCTACATCTACGGCGGGACGCATCGACTCTTCTTCGAGGAGTTCGTCCGCCTCGGGATCACCATCACCCTCGTCGATCCGTTCGACGGCGCGGCCATCGCAGCGGCGCTCCGCCCGGAGACGAAGGTGATCTTCCTCGAGTCGCCGGTGAATCCCACCTGCCGCGTCCTCGACATCCGCCCCACGGCGGCACTCGCCACCGCGCGGGGGATCACCCTCGTCGTCGACTCCACCTTCGCGAGCCCGATCAACTTCCGGCCGATCGAACAGGGCGCGCACGTCGCGATCGAATCGGCGACCAAGTACCTCAACGGCCATCACGACGTGCTGATGGGGGTCGTCTCCGGCGCGAACGCGTACATCGAGCGCGTGTTGCAGAAGGAGATGCTCTGGGGTCAGACCCCCGACCCCTTCGCCGTCTGGCTCCTCGAGCGCGGGCTCAAGACGCTCG
>JBMTXT010000102.1:0-6653 GCA_049453775.1 Gemmatimonadaceae bacterium
TGTACGGCTGGCCGATCGCGAAGGTGTTCGGGAAGATGTAGTTCCCGCCGTTGTCATGCGAGATGCCGATGCCGCCGTCGTTGCCGACGATGTGGCGCTGTGGATCGGTCGGGTCGATCCACATCGCGTGGTGATCGACGTGGATGCCGACGGTCGCGTTGCGCGCGTTCTTGCCCCCCTCATCGGAGACCTTCACCGGGGTCGACGAGAACCAGACGCGCTCCGGGTTGGTCGGATGGACGCGGACCTGCGAGTAGTAGAAGGGCCGGACGTTGTCCTTGGCCGTGCGCTCCCAGGTCTTGCCGCCGTCCTTGGACTGATAGAGCCCATTGAGGAGCTCCTGCGGCTTGGCCCCCTTCACCGAGTCAGCCTCGACCATCGCGTAGATGTAGTCGGGGTTCGACGGGGCGATCGCGACCTCGATGCGGCCCTTGGTGGTGGCGGGGAATCCACCGCCCTTCACCTCGGTCCAGGTCTCGCCGCCATCGGTCGACTTCCAGAGTGCTGAGCCCGCGCCGCCGGAGCGGTAGAACCAGGGCTGCCGGATGCGCTGGTAGCTCGCGGCGAAGAGGACGTTCGGATCGCGCGGGTGGATGTCGACGTCGACGAAGCCCGTCGAGTCGTTGATGAACTTCTTGAGCTGCCAGCTCTTGCCGCCATCGACGGTCTTATAGAGCCCGCGCTCCGGGTTCGTCCCCCACGCCGCGCCGAGGGCCGCGACCCAGGCCACGTTCGGATTGGTGGGGTGGACGATGATCCGTCCGATATGCTGCGTCTCCTTGAGCCCGACGAAGCTCCAGGTCAGGCCGCCGTCGGTCGACTTGAAGACGCCGCCGCCCGGGGAGATCGAATTGCGCGAGTTCGGCTCGCCGGTCCCGAGGTAGAGGATGTTCGTGTCGCTCGGGGCGATCGCGAGGTCGCCGAGGGAGGCGACGCCGTAGTTGTCGAAGACGGGGCGGAAGGTGGTGCCGTTGTTGGTCGTCTTCCAGACGCCACCCGCGGCTGCGGCGACGAAGAAGGTCTTGGACGGAGAGGGGATGCCCTCTACATCCGCGATGCGGCCGGCCATGTTGGCGGGGCCGATGTTGCGCCATCGCAGGCCGTCGATGACGGTCGGGTCGATGGTCTGTGCGGCGAGCGGTGCGGCGGCGAGGGCCGCCCCACCGATCACGGACAGGAACCGGGGGAGACGCATAGGCGACGTGCTCTGGGAAAGGGTGAACGGACGGACTGCGACCTACGGAAAACCTACGCCGGAGGGCGGGACCCCGTTGAGGGGCGCGCGGGGGTGGGGGTGGGCACCGGCTTGGCGGGCTCCGGCGGGGCCGGGGTGGCGGGGAGGAGGGCCCGCGGGATCCCCAGCTCCTCCGGGGTGGGAAGGCCCCGGTCCCGGGTGAATCGCCGGCGGGCCTGGTCCATCGCATTGATCCGCTGGATCCAGGTCAGGATCTCGGCGTCGTACCGGGCCAGGTTGTTCTGGAGCCAGTAGGGCCGGTTCTCGGCACGCCAGCTCCGCTCGAAGAGCTCCCGGGTCAGCACATACCCGTCCCGCATATCTTGGAGCCGGCCATTGATCCCGGAGAGCTCGGCCAGATCGACCCACGAGACGTTGGTGCGGCCCGGCTCGGTCGCCTTACGGTACGCCGTGACGATCTCGTCCGCGGTCTGGAACTTGGCCCCGATCCAGTCGATGCGACGCGCCCCCAGCTCCATGGCGTCGAGGGCGGTCAGTTCGCGGAGATGCCGCTGCTGCTGTCGTGCCTGCAGGATCTTCACGACCGCCGACTCCGCCTGCACGCGGATCGCGGTCAGCTGGGGGCGAAGGCGCTGGAGGTCGACCACCCCCTCCGTGGAGAAGGGATCGACGAAGAAGAGGTAGCTCGAGGCATCGCCGGCGCGCGTCGACTGCAGGAGGCGATGCGCCTCGATGAGATGCCGATGCGCGGCGTCGACCAGTCCGGTGGTGTCCCCATGGAAGAGCAGCCCGAAGCTTCGCTGGAAGGCGGGGATGCTCGACTCTCCCGATTGCCAGGCCGCCGCCGCGCCGAAGAGGAGCCCGTACCAGGTCTGCTCGAAGAGGGCGTCCCCATTGTCGTCCCAGCTGGTGTTCAGGAGCCCCGTGGAGCCTGCCGCCTGACCCTCGCGCGCGAATCCCTGGATGTTCGGCAAGGTCAACGCATAGTTCGGCCAGACCCGATTCCAATTGTTCACGCCGGGGGCGACCCAGGTCTCCATCCCCGCATCGGTGTACGGCTTGAGGAAGCGATTGAAGCCGGAGGCACGCTCGTACGACCATGCCACGGCGATGAGATCCTTGGGGAGCGACTTCACGAGGGCGGGATGATTCATCGCGATGTCGCCCCAGAAGAGGAAGCGACGGCCGGGACGCCGCAGCGCGGCCTCGATGTCCGCGAGGTACTTGAGATAGACCGGACCGATCCCCTCGCGCGCGACTCGAGCCTGCGTCTGTCCCTTGCCCAGCTCGAAGGTCTCATCGGCGCCGAGATGGAGGAAGGGACCGGGGAAGAGGGAATCGATCTCCGCGAAGAGCTCACGCGTCAGAGCGAGTGAGCCGGGCTGATCCGGCGCGAGCACATGCCCGTGCGGGGTCTCCGCGAGCGGGGCGTAGAGCTCCTGCTTGAGCGCGTGATGGAGATGCCCGAAGGTCTGTTGCTCCGGGATGATGGTCACGTGGAAGCGCGTGGCGTACGCCACCAGCTCCGTGACCTCCGCTCGGGTCATCGCGCCCCCTGGGGGGGCGATCAGCGGATGCGAGGCGAAGGCGAGGGTGTGCTCGAAGTACGGCGAGAAGACGTTGACCTTGTATGCCGCGAGGAGGCGGATCTGTCGCTTCTGGTACTCCAGTGTCGGCACTGGCCCGCGTGACAGGTCGTCGTGCACCCCGCGCCACCGCATCGCGGGCCAATCGCGGATGGTGACCACGTGGAGCCGCAGGCCCTCTCCTGCACCGGCGAAGAGCTGCTTCAGCGTCTGCAAACCGTAGAAGACGCCGGCATCGCTGTCCGCGACGAGGTGCGCCCCCTCGGCGGTGGTGACGAGGATGTATCCTTCCGCCTCCATCGCCGCATCGAAGACGAGCCGCTGTCCCGAGAGGAAGGTCTCGGCTTCGCGCGTGTCGCGGCGAAGGATCACCACCGGCCAGTGGCGGCCCGAAGGGTTGAGCTCGGCGCGTATCCCGCGCGCGCGCATCGTCTCGACGAACTCCCGTGCGGCGCTCCGATCCGCGTCGGATCGGAGCGCCGCGAAGCCGATCGTCGTCTGGAATCGCTGTGGGGCGCCGAGGGTCACCAGCTCCCGTGGCGCGGGGAGGAGTCGCGGCGTCAGGTCCGCTACCTTCGTCGCGGGGGTGTATGGCTGGGCCTCGGACGCGAGGCTCACGCCGATCAGACCGGTGAGCAGGGCAGTGGCGGCGAGCACGCGTGATCGCGTCATGATGAAATCAGGTCAGGGGGAATGGCGCTGATGTGCGGCGAGCACACGCCAGGGTGTGAGCGGGAGGTCAGGGACCTCGACGCCAAGGGCATCGGCGACGGCCCCTGCGATGGCGGGCGCGGTGGGAATGATCGCCGGCTCAGCGATCCCGCGGGCGCCGACGGTGTTCGCCTGCGGATCGGCCCCCGCGAGGAAGTGGCCATCAATCAGCGGGATGTCGGCGTGGGTCGGGATCTTGTAGTCGTGCAACCCGAGCGCGAGGGGGCGCCCCAGGCGTGCATCGAGGGGACGCTCCTCGAAGCAGGCGAAGCCGAGGCCCTGGATGATCCCCCCCTCGAGCTGGGACTCGGCGAGGGTGGGATTCACGATGCGGCCCGCGTCGTGCACCGCGACGATGCGCAGGACGCGGACGACCCCTGTCTCGAGATCGACCTCGACCTCCGCGAACTGCGCGCCGGTGGTGACGATCCCCACCGCCTCGGGATTGGGTCCCCGACTCCCATGGCCCTGGATCATCACGTTCCCGAGCTTCCCGGTCACCTCGCCGAACGAGAGGGATCGTGTGTCATCGCGGATGGTGATCCGTCCGTCATGCGTGGCGAGCCGATCCGTCGTGACGTCGAGGATCCCCGCTGCGGCGTCGAGGAGCGCGCGGCGCGCGTCCTCCGCGGCCATGCGGACCGCGGGGGTGAGCGAGGCGACCGTCATCGACCCCCACGAGTTCCCATTGTAGGGGCCCGTGGCGGTGTCGCCGATCACGGCGCGCACGGCATCGAGGCGATGCCCGAGCGCCTCGGCCGCGACTTGGGTGAGGATCGTGCGCGTGCCGGTCCCGAGGTCCTGGGAGCCCGCGAGCACCTCGGCGGTCCCATCGGGATTGAGTCGCACCGTGGCGTAGGCCGGCGGTCCACCGCCGGTCGACCAGACCTGTGAGGCGACACCGAACCCGCGGCGACGATGCGGGGCACTCGCACGGCGCGATGTGCGCTCGGTCCATCCGAAGCGCCGCGCGCCCTCAGCGTAGCACTCCGCGAGCCGATTCCCGGTGTACGGGCGTCCCCGGCGCTGATCGTGCGTGGCGATGTTGCGCTGGCGCCGCGCGAGGGGGTCCATCCCCCGCGCGTGCGCCAGCGCGTTCATCCCCATCTCGAGTCCCACCGATCCTTCCGCGTGTCCCGGGGCTCGGAAGGCGGCCATCGCCCCGGTGTTCACGTACGCGATGCGGACTGCCGTGCGCACGTTCGGGCAGGCGTAGAGCTCATGATAGATGTCGCCGGGGCTCTCCTCCCACCCAGCGACACCGAGCGGGACGGTGGCCTCGAGATCGATCGCCGTGAGCTGACCGTCACGGGTCGCGGCGATGGTGAGGCGCTGCCAGGTGCTCGGGCGATTCCCGGTATCGACCTGCTCGCCAGGCCGGTCGAGCACACAGGCGACCGCATGGCCGAGTCGCTTGGCGAAGGCGACGGCGATGAAGGTATGCGCGCCGGCGTTGTTCTTGGCGCCGAAGCCGCCCCCCATCGCCTCGCAGATCACGCGGACCTGCGCGAGGGAGAGCCCGAACGCCTTCGCGACGTTGTCGCGCACCCGGAAGATCCCTTGCGTGCTCTCCCACACCGTGACGCGATCGCCTTCCCACTCGGCCACGGCCGCATGCGGTTCGAGCGCGCTATGGAGGGCGCACGGGGTGCGGACCTCGCGCGTGATGACGACCTCGGCCTCCGTGAGGGCGGCGGTGACGTCACCGCGTTCGACGATCTTCGGGCCGCCGCCCATCAGGTTGTGTGAGAGTCCTGGGCGTACGAGGGTCTCGCTCCGCTCGGCCGCCTCCACGGTCAGGATGTGCGGGAGCGGCTCCACCTCGACGGCGATGAGGGCGGCGGCGGCCTCGGCGATCGCGGGGGTGGTGGCACACACCGCCGCGAGTGGTTGGCCGAGGTAGGTGATCTCCGGGTGAAAGAGCCGGGTGCGCGCGGGGACGTCGGCGTGGGTGATCACGTCGAGGACCCCCGGGAGGGCGCGGGCGGCGGTCACGTCGATGGCGCGGACGCGGCCACGCGCGATGCGGCTCCGCACGATCGCTGCGAAGGCCTGATTCGGGCGCCGGACATCCGTCACATAGGGCGCGCGCCCCATCGTCTTGAGGAGCCCATCGGCGCGACGGGCGCGGGCTCCGACGTGGGTGAGCTGCGCCTCGGGGCCCCAGGGTTCGACTGGGAAGGCGGGCACCTCGACGACGCGCTCCTCGGTGCGGCCCTCGACCTCGACCGTCGTGGTGACGAAGCGCGGCGTGCGCGGCGTGGGATCAGCCATGGGACTCGGCGCGCATCGCGGCCGCGGCGCGGCGCACCGCGCGCACGATCTTGGGGTGGGTGCCGCAGCGACAGAGATTCCCGCTCAGTCCGGCGATGATCGCGGCGTCGGTGGGATCCGCCTCGCGGGCGAGCACGGCGACCGCCGCCATGATCTGCCCTGGGGTGCAGAAGCCGCACTGGGTCGCATCCTCTGCGACGAAGGCCTCCTGCAGTGCGTGCGGAGCGTCCACGGTACCGAGCCCTTCGATGGTGTCGACGGCGCGCCCCTCGCACCGATGCACCAGGGTGCGACAGCTATAGACGGGCTCCCCATCGAGGAGGACGGTGCAGGTCCCGCACTCGGCGCGGTCGCACCCGCGCTTGGTCCCGGTAAGTCCGCGATGGTCTCGGAGGAAGTCGAGGAGGGTCGTCTCGCCCGGGGGATCGGTGTCCACGGGGCGGCCATTGAGGGTCAGGCGCATCCCGTGGAATTATCGGGAGCGCGGGGGGTTGTCCAGCGCCGTGACGGGGCGGGGTGTTCCGCCGTCTTCCCGGTGCTATCTTCCCGTGGTTCGCTTGCCGGTCCGACCGCATCTCATCGAGGACGCCATGCCGTACGTGATCACCGAAGCCTGCATCAACACCAAGGACAAGTCCTGCGTCGACGTCTGCCCGGTGGATTGCATCTATGAAGGGCCGGAGATGCTCTACATCCACCCCGACGAGTGCATCGACTGCGGCGCCTGCGAGCCCGAGTGCCCGGTGACGGCGATCTTCCCCGAGGAGGATGTGCCGGGGAACCTCAAGCAGTACGTGCAGCTCAACCGCGAGGCGTTCCAGAAGGAGCCGAAGC
This sequence comes from Gemmatimonadaceae bacterium, assembly GCA_049453775.1. GTDB lineage: Bacteria > Gemmatimonadota > Gemmatimonadetes > Gemmatimonadales > Gemmatimonadaceae > Pseudogemmatithrix. The sequence goes on from JBMTXT010000102.1 coordinate 6,601, forward strand.
CGCACAAGCCGACGCGCTGATCGCGCGGCAGGGCCACGTGCACGAGGGGGGGG
>JBMTXT010000103.1:0-6513 GCA_049453775.1 Gemmatimonadaceae bacterium
GGGTCGGTGAGGTCGTCGGCGGGCACGTAGATGGCCTGCACCGAGGTGATCGAGCCATCGCGCGTCGAGGTGATGCGCTCCTGGAGCTCGCCCATCTCGGTCGCGAGGGTCGGCTGGTAGCCCACGGCGCTCGGCATACGGCCGAGGAGCGCGGAGACCTCCGAGCCCGCCTGGGTGAAGCGGAAGATGTTGTCGATGAAGACGAGCACGTCCGCCTTCTCCTGATCGCGGAAGTACTCGGCGACGGTGAGCCCCGAGAGGCCCACGCGGAGGCGCGCACCCGGCGGCTCGTTCATCTGCCCGTAGATCAGCGCCACCTTGTCGAGCACCCCCGACTCCTGCATCTCGAGGAAGAGGTCGTTCCCTTCGCGGGTGCGCTCGCCCACGCCGCAGAACACCGACTTGCCGCCGTGGCCCTTGGCGACGTTGTTGATCAGCTCCATGATGACGACGGTCTTGCCGACGCCGGCGCCGCCGAAGAGGCCGATCTTCCCACCCTTCACGAAGGGCGCGAAGAGGTCGATGACCTTGATCCCCGTCTCGAAGACCTCGGTCTTCGGCTCGAGGGCGACGAACTCGGGGCGCTTGCGATGGATCGGCCAGCGCTCCGTCGAGGCCGGGATTTCGGCCCCCTGGTCCACCGGCTCGCCGAGGACGTTCAGGATGCGACCGAGCGCCGCGGCGCCGACGGGGACGGTGATCGCGCTCCCGGTGTCGTTGACCGGCATCCCACGCACGACGGCGTCAGTGGTGCTCATCGCGACGGCGCGGACCTGATTGCGCCCGATGTGCTGCTGCACCTCGGCGACGACGCGGATCTCCTGGCCGCTCTCGGTCGTCGCCTTGATCTCGAGCGCGTTGTAGAGCTCCGGGAGATGGCCGGCGGGGAACTCGACGTCGAGGACGGGTCCGATGACCTGGACGATCTTGCCGACGGAGGGAGCGGTGGCGGTAGTCATAGTGGTCAGCCCTGGAGCGCGGAGGCGCCGCCGACGATCTCGGCGATCTCCTGCGTGATCTGCGCCTGGCGGGCGCGGTTGTAGGTGCGACGGAGGAGGTTCAGCATCTCGCCGGCGTTGTCGGTGGCGCTCTTCATCGCCGTGCGACGGGCGGCCTGTTCGGCCGCCGCGGTCTCGACGAGCGCGCGGTAGACCGCATTGCGCACGTACGAGGGGAGCAACTCGGTGAGGATCGTCTCAGCCGAGGGATACAGCAGGTAGTCCTTCTGCGCCCCGGTCGCCGGCGGCGGCGTGACGGGGAGGATCCGGTCAGCGGTCGGCGGCGTGGAGAGCACCGAGTTGAAGCGCGAGCCCACCACATACACCGCATCGAGCTCACCGGCGGTGAAGCGCTCGATCAGGCCATCGACGAGCGAGGCCGCATCGGCGGCGGTGGGGCGATCGCTGAGATCGGTGCGGGTCGAGGCGAGGGCCCGACCGACGTAGCCGAAGTAGCCGACCCCCTTCTTCCCGACCACATGGAGCTCGACCTGGGTCCCCGCCGCGTCGAGCGTGGCGAGGAGGGTACGGGCCTCCTTGATCAGGTTCGCGTTGAAGGCGCCCGCGAGCCCGCGATTCGACGTGAGGAGGATGACCGCCGCACGCCCCTCGCGCTCCGGCTGCCGGAGGAGCGGGAAGCGCTCGGCGAGCTCGGGGCTGTAGAGGCTGGCGATCACCTCGCCGAGCGCGCGCGCGTACGGCCGCGCCGCGACGACGCGATCCTGCGCCCGCTTCATCTTCGAGGTCGCGACCATCTCCATCGTCCGCGTGATCTTGCGGGTGTTCTCGACGGACTTGATGCGCCCTTTGAGTTCTCTGCCTTTGGCCATGGATGAGGGATGAAGGCTGGAGGCTTGAGGCTGAAAGCTGAAAGCGAACAGCGCGGTGCTTTCAGCCTTTCGCCTTCAGCTTTTAGCGTGTCTTCTTGTACTGCTCGATCGCGCGGCGAAGCTCCGGCTCGAGCTCCTTGGAGATCTGCTTGTCGCGCTTGATCGCCTCGCCGATGTTCGGGAACTGCGCCTTCATGTACGTGTGGAAGCCCGCCTCCCACTCGCGGACCTGGCTCACCTCGACGTCGTCGATGAAGCCGTTGGTGACCGCGAAGATGATCATGACCTGCTGCTCGACCGGCATCGGCTGGTACTGGCCCTGCTTGAGGATCTCGACCGTGCGCGCGCCGCGCTCGAGCTGCCGCTTGGTGGCGGCGTCGAGGTCGGAGGCGAAGGCGGCGAAGGCCTCGAGCTCACGATACTGCGCGAGGTCGAGGCGGAGGCGCCCGGCCACCGACTTCATCGCCTTGATCTGGGCCGCGCCACCGACGCGCGAGACCGAGATGCCGACGTTGATCGCGGGGCGGACGCCGGCGAAGAAGAGGTCGGACTCGAGGAAGATCTGGCCGTCGGTGATCGAGATGACGTTCGTCGGGATGTAGGCCGACACGTCCCCGGCCTGCGTCTCGATGATCGGGAGGGCGGTCAGCGAGCCGCCGGGCGCGAAGATCGTCTTCCCATCGACCACCTTGGGGTCGTTGGAGATCTTCGCGGCGCGCTCAAGCAGGCGGCTGTGGAGGTAGAAGACGTCGCCCGGGAAGGCCTCACGACCCGGCGGGCGCCGGAGCACGAGCGAGAGCTGGCGATACGCCGCCGCCTGCTTGGTGAGGTCGTCGTACACCGCGAGGGTCGGCTTCCCCTCGTGGTACATGAAGTACTCGGCCATCGCGACGCCCGAATAGGGGGCGATGTACTGCATCGGGGCCGGGTCGGAGGCGGCGGCGACGACGACGATGGTGTACTCCATCGCGCCGGCGTCTTTCAGGCGCTCCACCACGCTCGCCACGGTCGACGCCTTCTGGCCGATCGCGACGTAGACGCAGATGACGCCCTGGCCCTTCTGGTTGATGATCGTGTCGATCGCGATCGCGGTCTTCCCGGTGCCACGGTCGCCGATGATGAGCTCGCGCTGGCCGCGGCCGATCGGGATCATCGCATCGACGGCCTTGAGGCCGGTCTGCATCGGCTCACCGACGGGCTGACGGACGATGATGCCGGGGGCCTCCGACTCGACCTTGCGGGTCATCGTCGTGGCGATCGGGCCCTGCCCGTCGATCGGGCGCCCGAGGGCGTCGACGACGCGGCCGATCATGGCCGGCCCGACGGGGACCTCGAGCACGCGGGCGGTGCGGCGGACCTCATCGCCCTCCTTCAGGCGGAGGTAGTCGCCGAGGATGACGGCGCCGATGTTGTCCTCTTCGAGGTTGAGCGCGAGGGCGGTGATCGTCTCGCCGGTCTCTGAGGAGCGGATCTCGAGCATCTCGCCGGCCATCGCCTTCTGGAGGCCGTAGATGCGGGCGATGCCGTCCTTCACCTCGAGGACGGAACCGACCTCTTCGACGCCGAGGGCGCTGAGGTCCGCGGCCTCGATCTCGCGGAGGAGGATGTCCTTGATCTCGCTGGGGCGCAGCGCCGTCTGGGAAGCCATGAGCGGAGTTGGAAAGGCGGTGATGTCAGGTCGGCGCGCGGGGGCGGCGCAGGAGGGACGCGACGCGGAGCGGCCGGTTCAGGTACAGCTTGTGAAAATAATCACAAGACCTGAGATTAGGCAACAGGTGACAGGGAACAGGTCACGGCGGGATCGGTGAGCGGCCTGCACACCTTTCACCTGGGACCTGTCACCTGACCTCTGCTCCTTGCGCCGGCCCCCTGGAAGCGCCGCATGAGATCCTCGGCGCGCAACCGGGCCAGGGAGGCCCCGCGGACGCCGACGAGCCGCTCGCAGGTGGTCGAGAGATGGGTCGGCGAGGCAAATCCGAGGACCCGGGCGACATCGGGGAGGTCGAATCCGGGGTTCTTGGCGAGCTCGGCGGCGGCCAGGAGGCGCGCCAAGTCGATGACCCGCTTGAGGTTCGGGGCGCCCCCGGCGGAGAAACGGCGGCTCAGGTGCTCGCGCGTCAGCCCGACCGCGGCGGCCAACTCCTCGGTGCGCACCGCGCGTCCCCCCTGCCCCACGATCAGCCCCCAGACCTGGTGCTGGAGCGGGGCCGAGAGCCCGATCGCCTCGGCGGCCGGCGCCATCGCCCGAGCGAAGCGCGCCGTGACGGCGTGCGGCGCGATCAGGTCACGGTGGAAGGCATCCTCCATCCCCTCGACCAAGAGGTCGATGAACTCCCCGGTCGCGCACCCCTGGGCGATCTGCGGGAGTTCAGAGGCGCGGAGGGGCGCCAGGGCGAAGAAGGGGATCGAGGGGAACTCCTTCGAGAGGGCCGCGACCTGCGCGCTCCCCTCCCCCGGGGTCCCGAGATCGACGATCACGGCGTCGGTGAATCGCCCCTGGAGCGCCGCGAGGGTCGCGGCGGGGGAGGTGGTCAGGGTGAGGGTGCTGCGCCGCCGCGGGAAGGCCTTTCGGAGGAGCGCGCGACTCCGATCACGCGCCCCGAAGGCGACGATCGCCGGCGGCAGAGGCCCCACCGGTCAGCTCGCCGGGGATTCGATCGGCGCGGGACCGGGCGCCGGGGCCATCAGGGCCGTCACCAAGGTCCGCGCCTGTCGGAGTACGGCGCGCGCATTGTCGTACGCCAGCATCTGCTCGGCCTGATCAAAGGTCGCCCAGCGGCAGGCGGTGATCCCCTCGGCGTGCTGGGGGGCGGTGCGGCGATGCACCGTCTCGATCAGGAAGAAGTGGCAGGTCTTATGGATCCGTGCCCCACGAAAGCGGAATTCCCAGTCGATCGTCTCGACGGCCGCGCGGATGGCGAGCGCCCCGAGCCCCGTCTCTTCACCGACCTCACGGAGCGCGGCCTGTTCGGGATCCTCCCCCGCCTCGATATGCCCCTTGGGGAACCCCCAATTGCGATACGAGTCGCGAATCAGGAGGACGAAGGTGCGCTCCCCGTCGCGCCGGAAGACGATCCCGCCAGCGGAGACCTCTTCGCGCGCCGGGAGGCGCGAGGGGGCACCTGACCGGCCCGACGTCACCGGGCGAACGACGCCGAGGGTTCGAGCTCGGCGCGCCCTTCGATGAACTGCCGGACGATGGGATCGGTGCTCGCCTTGATCTCGTCGACGGTCCCCACCGCGCGGACCTGCCCCTCATAGAGCATCGCGATCCGGGTGCCAACGGTGTAGGCGCTCCGCATGTCGTGTGTGATGACGATACCGGTCACGCCCAGCTGCTTCTGCATCCGGACCATGAGGTCGTCGATCACCGCACTCGTGACGGGATCGAGCCCCGTGGTGGGCTCATCATAAAGGAGATATTTGGGACGGAAGGCGATCGCCCGGGCGATCCCGACGCGCTTCCGCATCCCCCCCGAGAGCTCGCTCGGCAACTTCTCCCCGACCGCATCGTCGAGGTCGACGAGCTCGAGCGCCTCGTGGACGCGATCGCGGATCTGTGCCTCGGTGAGCTTCCCTTGCTTGCGGACCCCCATCGCCACGTTCTCGGCGACCGTGAGGGAGTCGAAGAGGGCGGCGAACTGGAACACGTAGCCGATCTTGCCCCGGAGCTCGTAGAGGTCACGCCGCGAGAGCGTCTGGACCTCGAGGCCGTCCACGAAGACCGTCCCCTCGTCGGGCTCAAGAAGGCCGACGATGTGTTTGATCGCTACCGATTTTCCGGTGCCCGAGTAGCCGATGATGACCATCGTCTCCCCCTCTTTCACATCGAGGGAGAACCCACGCAGCACCTGCAGATCGCCGAACGACTTATGGAGATTCTCGAAGCGGATCATGACAGACAGGGCTCAGGCGACAGGAGTCAGATATTAGGAATATGAACGGTCGCGTGCGCCGCCGCACCCATGGTCCGACGCCGATGCTGGGAAAAGGAAAGGGCGGTCCGAACGGACCGCCCTCTGGGACCTGATTCCTGACCCCTGCCGTTAGGCCGCGAAGCTCCCCAAGGCGCGTCCGACATCGCCCTCACGCAGTCGCTTCAAAGCGCGATCCCGCAACTGCCGCACCCGCTCGCGGGTGACGCCGAGCATCGAGCCGATCTCCTCGAGGGTATGCTCGCGGCCGCCCTCGAGCCCGAAGTAGAGGCGAAGGACCTTGGCGTCGCGCGGCGGGAGGGTCCCGAGCGCGTGCTCGATCTCGTCGTTGAGGAAGCGGTTCATCGCCTCCTCCTCGGTGTCGGGCATCTCGTCGGCGACGAAGCGCTCGATGAGGGAGCGATCGCCATCGGGATCCATCGGGGCGTCGAGGCGGACGTCGCCGGTGTTGAGGGCGGCGAGCGACTGCACGACGTCGACGGAGAGGCCGGTGAGCTGCGAGAGCTCTTCCGGGGTGGGCTCGCGTCGGAGCTTCTGGCGAAGGATCTCCGAGGCCTTGATGATGCGCGAGAGGTCCGCGGTGCGGTTGAGCGGGACGCGGACGGTACGCCCCTGGCGGGCGAGGGAGGAGAGGATCGCCTGCCGGATCCACCAGACGGCGTAGGAGATGAACTTCACCCCCTGATCGGGGTCGAACTTCCGGGCGGCGGTGAGGAGGCCGACGTTCCCCTCGCCGATGAGGTCGATGAG
>JBMTXT010000104.1:0-6463 GCA_049453775.1 Gemmatimonadaceae bacterium
GGGGGTCGCGACCGCCCCGGGGAGCGGGGCTCTCGCGGTGGTTCGGGTGAGTGGGAGCGAGGCCCTGTCTGTGGCGGAGCGGGTACTCCAGGGATCAGGGATCGGGGGTCAGGAGACAGGAACAGCGCGCGCCTGGCCCCCGCCGGCGCGGCGGGCGACGCGAGTCACACTGATCGACGCGGAGCGGGCGGCGCTCGATGACGCGTTGCTCACCTACTTCCCCGGGCCGCACTCGGCCACCGGCGAGGACGTGGTGGAGTTCTCCGTGCATGGCGGCGCATATATCGCGACCACGCTGCTCACCGCGCTCGTCAGTGCGGGGGCGCGGCCCGCACTCCGCGGTGAATTCACCGAACGCGCGGTCCGCAACGGGAAGCTCGACCTCCTGCAGGCCGAAGCGATCGCCGATCTGATCGAGGCGCGGTCCGCGGCCACGCATCGCGCGGCGCTCCGCCAGATGGGAGGCGCCCTCTCCCGACAGCTCGAGACGCTCCGCTCCGCGCTCCTCGACCTCGAGGCGCTCCTCGCGTATGACATCGACTTCCCGATGGAGGATGATGGGCCGATCGACCGATCGCGCATCCTCGCCGCCGCGGCGCAGCTCGATGCGACGCTCGGTCAGTTGATCGAAACCTTCCCGCAAGCCGCGCTCGGCCGCGACGGGGCGATGGTCGTCCTCGCCGGACCCCCGAATGCGGGGAAGTCGTCGCTGCTGAATGCGCTCGTCGGGGAGTCGCGCGCGATCGTGAGCGAGATCCCTGGGACGACGCGTGATGCGATCGAGGTGCTCGTCGAGGCGCAGCCCTGGCCGATTCGCTACGTGGATACCGCCGGCCTCCGTGCGAGTGAGGATCCGGTGGAGCGACTCGGGATCGAGGTGAGCCATCGTCGGCTCGCGGAGGCGCACCTGGTGGTGGCGTGTGGGGAGGATGCGCCATCGCTCGCACGCACCGTGGCCGAACTCGCCACGCGGACCCCCGCGCCGATCGTCGCGGTGTGGACCAAGTGCGATCACGAGACGCCACAGACTCCCGCGCCAGAGACCGTCGACGGAATCGGCGGGGCGAGCGGCGGGGCGAGCGGCGCGATCCCTGGCGGCCAGACGGTGGTCCGCGTGAGCGCGCAGACCGGCCTCGGGCTCGATGCGCTCCAGCGCGCGATCCGCACCGCGCTCAGGGCGGTCACCCCGGAGCCCACCGAAGCCCTTCCCACCGTCACCCGGGCGCGGCATGTGGCGAGCCTCGCGGTGGCGCGCGGGGAGCTCGCCGCCTTCCGCGAGGCCTGGGAGGGGGAGGCGCTCCCCGCGCCGGTGGCGGCGACCCATCTGCGCGCCGCGGTGCACGCGCTCGACGAACTCCTCGGGGGGATCGACATCGAGGAGATCCTCACGCGGGTCTTCCGCACCTTCTGCGTCGGGAAATGACCCCCTGAAATGACGACGCGCGGCCGGCCCCGGAGCCGGTCGCGCGCGTCCACCGCACGGTGAGTCGTCGGTCTAGGCCGTCCGCACCACCGCGTCGGTGAAAGCCAACAGTTCCTGCGCGTCGGCCCGCAGGGCCCCCGCGGTCCCCCGCGCTGCCCCCCCCCCCTCCACCATCCGCGCGCCGAGGTAGTAGCCGGCGCGCTCGGGGAGGAGGTGGCGCTGGATGGTGCGCGCATCGTCGCTCATCCCACCCGAGAGCCAGCGGAGGCGGAGCCCCAGCCCGGCCCGATCGAGATCGTCGACCACGACATGGGAGAGGACCGACTCGAGTTCGCGGACGCGCGCATACTGCTTCCGATCGTAGCCGAAGTACTCCCAGGGGGCGTGCCCGGGGCTGATCTCCCGGGCGGCGGCGACGGCGAGTCCCTCGTTGACGAGATGCTCGCGCAGGCTCACCCGGCGGCCCGTATCCCAGTAGGAGTAGGCCCCATCGGCCTCATCGATGGCGCGGCGCAGCTCCGCGCGGCTCCCCGGTGCGGTGTAGCGCACGCCGTGGGCGATCTCATGGGCGAGCCACATCGGGATGAGCTCGGGGTCGAGCCCGAGTCCGCGCGTCGCGGGGTTCGCCACGCTCGTGAAGTGTTCGAGGCAGACGAAGGCGACGGCGCGACCGTCGACGACGAGCTCCCCGGCGTTCGCGGCCCCGACCCCGACCATGAGGACGACGTCGATCCGGCTATCGATCTCGAAGGCCTCGACGCAGGCGGCCTCGGTGCGCGCCGCGAGGGCGGCGACATCGGTGCGCTCGAGGAGGGTGTGGAGGTCGCGGCGGTCGGCGCGGACGGTGTCGCGGACGATCTCGAGGAAGTGCGGCCCCGAGGGTTCGATCACGTAGTTATGCCAGTACGCGCCGAGGAGGGCGCGATGAGCATCGAGATAGCGATGGTAGGCGGCGACCGGATCCGCGCTCTGCAGCGCGGTGAGGAATTCGGGGACGAGGTTGATCAGCATCGCGGGGCGATCGGTGCGATCAACGAGTCGAGGTCACGGTCACGGGCCGAACGTTACCCCCACACGTGAAAGGAGACAAGAGGACGTGGGTGTGAGCCAGTCGCAGCGCGTTGCGCATGGCGCGACACGAACCGGTGTGACGACGCGGTCTTACTTGGTCCCGAAGAGACGATCGCCGGCGTCGCCGAGTCCGGGGAGGATGTAGCCGTGCGCGTTGAGCTCGCGATCGAGTGCCGCGGTGAGGATCGGCACATCGGGATGCGCGTCGTGGAACCGACGTACCCCCTCGGGGGCAGCGACGAGACAGAGGAACTTGAGGCGGGTGATCCCGCGCTTCTTGAGCGCGGTCGCCGCGTTCACCGCGCTCCCGCCGGTGGCGAGCATCGGATCGAGGAGAAAGACCTGCCCGCGCTCCGCGCCGGCCGGGATCTTGAAGTAGTACTCGACGGGCTCGAGCGAATCGTGATCGCGGAAGAGTCCGATATGGCCCACGCGAGCGGTCGGGACGAGGCGCAGGACACCAGGGACCATCCCGAGCCCCGCGCGGAGGATCGGGACGAGGGTGACCCCTTCCGAGGGGAGCCGCTCCGCCGGTGTCGACTCGAGCGGGGTCTCGACGGTGCCGAGCTCCAGCGGGAGATCAGCGGTCGCCTCGTAGGCCAATAACGTCGCGAGCTCCTCCGCGAGCTCGGCGAAGAGCTTCTTCGGTGTGGTGGCGTCGCGCAGGAGGGCGACCTTGTGCCGCACCAACGGGTGGGCCACGACGGTGAGGCCGGGGAGCGAGGATGGGGGCACCATGGGGGAGAAGGTACTATCTTCCCCGGTGCGTATGAAAGAATTCCAAGCGGTCATCGTGCGGCAGACGCGCCATCAGCGCGAGGACGAGGAGGCGCTCACCGACCTCCTGAACGAGCGGAGCCGCGGCGGGTGGACCCCGACCCTGATGACCCAGGATGGGGTGCGCCTCACGATCGTCTTTTCGCGCGACGCGACCCTCGAGGGCTGAGTGCAGCTCCAGTTCATCGGCGCCGCCCGTGAGGTGACCGGGTCGGCGCACCTCCTCCGTATCGACGGCCGCACGATCCTCCTCGATTGCGGGCTCTTCCAGGGGCGCCGCTCGGAGACCACCACCCGGAACCGGGAGTTCCCGGTGGCGCCGCACCTGATCGACGCGGTGGTCCTCTCGCATGCGCACATCGACCATTCCGGGCGCCTCCCCTGGCTCGTGAAGGAGGGGTTCCGCGGGGATATCCATGCGACCCCCGCGACGCGTGACCTCTGCGAGGTGATGCTCGCCGACTCGGCCCATATCCAGCAGAAGGACGCCGATTTCCTGGCGCGGCACCGTCGGTCGGCGTCGGAACCGCTCTATGCGCTGCGCGACGTCTCGGCGATGATGCAGCAGATCCGTCCCCACGACTATCACCAGCGGTTCGAGGTCGTACCGGGGGTCTGGGGATCCTTCACCGACGCGGGCCATATCCTCGGCTCGGCGTCGATCGAGCTCGAGTGGGAGGAATCGGGACGGACGCGGCGCCTCGGCTTCAGTGGGGACATCGGCCGGTCGGGGCTTGCGATCATCCGCGATCCGGAGCCGGTGCGCGATGTCGATTGGCTGATCCTCGAATCCACCTACGGGAATCGCGATCACACCAGCGTGGACGGCTCGCGCGCCGCCCTCGGCCGCGTGGTCCGCGAGACCGTCGCGCGCGGGGGGCGGGTCCTGATCCCCTCGTTCGCGGTGGGGCGCACCCAGGAGCTGGTCTACGATCTCCATGCTCTCTCACATGCGGGGGAGATCCCGCGCGTCCCGGTGATCATCGACAGCCCCCTCGCCTCGGAGGCCACCGAGGTCTTCCGCGAGCATGTCGGGGTCTTCGATGCGACGGAGCGGATGGTGCAGGAGCATGCGGCGAACCGGACCGAGCTCTTCACCTTCCCCCTCGTGCAGTTCACCCCGGATGTCGAGGATTCGAAGGCGATGATGCGCCAGCCGGGCCCCAAGGTGGTGATCGCCGCCTCGGGGATGGCGGAGTCCGGGCGGATCCTCCATCACCTCGCCCATTCGGCGGGGGATCCGCGGAACACGGTGTTGATCGTCGGTTTCCAAGCGGAGCACACGTTGGGCCGGCGGATCGTCGAGCGGCAGCCGACACTCAAGGTCTTCGGCGAGGCGATCCCGCTCCGCGCCCAAGTGGAGGTGCTCACGGGATACAGTGCCCACGCCGATCGGACCGAACTGATGGCGTGGGTCGAGGCGGTGCGGGCGACCTCGCCACGACTGGAGGATGTCTTCCTGGTGCATGGCGAAGCGGAGGCGCAGGACGCCTTCGCCGCGCAGCTCGCCCAGCATGGGGTGCCGGTGCAGGTGCCTCGCCCCGGGATGCAGGTGACGCGGTGATCCTCCGTCGTCTCTCGGGGGCGCTCGGGATCGTCATCGTGCTCTGGGGCTGCTCCCTCCTCGCCGTCCTCTGGGTGGGGGCGCGCGACCGGGCGGCGCCGGCCGATGCCATCGTCGTGCTGGGTGCCGCCCAGTACAGCGGGAAGCCTTCCCCGGTGTTGCAGGCGCGGCTCGATCAGGCGTTGACCCTCTACCGTCGCGGGCTCGCGCCGCGGGTGATCCTCACCGGCGGGACCGCGCCCGGGGACCGCACGAGCGAGGCGGCGGTGGGGCGCAGCTATCTCCGACGCGCTGGGGTGCCGGCGACGGCGCTCCTCATGGAGACCGAGGGACGGACCACACGCACCTCGCTCACCGCGGTGGCCACGCTCGCCGCCCCGCTCGAGATCCATCGGGTGATCCTCGTCTCCGATCCCTTTCATCTCCTGCGGGCGCGGGTGATCGCCACGCGATTAGGCTTCGAAGCGCTGACGTCCCCGGCGCATCGGCTCTCCCTCCGCACCTGGATCCGCAGTCAGCCGCGGTATCTGTTGGAGGAGTCGATCAAGGCGCCGATGACTCTGGTCCTCGATCGCTGACCCTCTGATCTCTGGTCCCTGGTCCCTGACCCCTGTCGCTGTGATGCAGATCCCGATCGAGACCTATACGCTCCCGAACGGCCTTCGTGTCGTCCTCTCGGAGGACCATGCGACGCCGATCGTCGCGGTCAACCTCTGGTATCATGTGGGCTCGGCGAATGAGCGCCCGGGGCGTACCGGCTTCGCCCATCTCTTCGAGCACATGCTCTTCCAGGGGAGCGCGCAGGTCGGGGCGAATGAACATTTCGAGTTGATCCAGCGCGCCGGTGGGACGCTCAACGGCTCCACCTGGCTCGATCGCACCAATTACTACGAGACGTTGCCCTCGCATCAGTTGGAGATCGCCCTCTGGCTCGAGGCCGATCGGATGGCGCGCCTCCTCCCGGCGATGACACAGGAGAAGCTCGACACGCAGCGCGACGTGGTGAAGAACGAGCGGCGGTGGTCGGTCGACAACCAACCCTACGGCACCTGGTGGGAGCGGCTCCCCGCGCTCTGTTTTCCGCCGGAGCACCCCTTCCATCACTCGTTGATCGGGTCGATGGAGGACCTGACCGAGGCCTCGCTCGAGGATGTCGCGACCTTCTTCCGCACCTACTACACCCCCGACAACGCGGTGCTGACGATCGCGGGGGACTTCGACCCCGCCGAGGCGCGCCGACTGGTCGTGCGGCATTTCGGCGAGATCCCACGCGGCACCGGACGTCCGGCACTCCCCGATATGTCGCTCCCGCCGACCTTCGGTGGGCGCCGGCGCGAGGTGGTGGAGGATGCGGTGGTCGCGCCGCGCCTCTTCCTCGCCTTTCGGATCCCGCCGGCAGGGGCCGACGCCTGGTATGCGGCCTATCTCCTCTCTGCGGTGCTCGGCTCCGGCGAGGCGTGCCGACTCGACACCGCGCTCGTGCGCGACCAGGCGATCGCCACTTCGGCGGGGGCGTACACCTACGACCTGACCAAGGGGAGCGATCTCCTGGTGGTCGATGTCACGGCGCGTCCCGGGACCGATCCCGCCGCCCGCGCGGCGGCGGGGGCACGGGTGGTGGATCAGCG
>JBMTXT010000105.1:0-6453 GCA_049453775.1 Gemmatimonadaceae bacterium
CGCCGCCCCGCTCGCTCATTCATGACTGCTTGATCCAGCGCATCAGCTCGCCGATCCCTGGCCGCTTGCCATACATCAAGAGTCCCACGCGATAGATCCGCGCCGCCACCCACACGCACGCGACACTCGCGAGCAGCACCCCCAGCAGGCTCCCGATGATCTCTCCCGCACCGATCGGCGTCGCGGTCATCCGCATCGGCATGATGATCGGGGCGGAGAAGGGCACCCAACTCACGATCTCCGCGAGCCGGCTGTTGGGGTTCGTGAGGACCGGCTGCGCGAAGATGATGCTGAAGACGAGCAACATGATCACCGGCTGCGCGGCCTGCTGCGCCTCCTCCTGACTCCCGACCATCGCCCCCACCGCGGCGAAGAGTGAGGCGTACAGGGTGTAGCCGAGCAAGAAGAAGAGGACGAGGGCGACGAGCACGAAGGGCTCGACCGAGGGGAGGCCGACCTGCGGCATACCCTCGATCCCCATCGCGCCGAAGATCGTGGCGCGCTGCGTGTAGAACCCAACGCTCGAGAGGACCCAGACCAACTGCTGTGTGAGCCCGACGGCGCCGACGCCGATCACCTTCCCGGCCAACAACACATCCGGCGACACACTCGCGACGATCACCTCGGCCACACGTGTGGTCTTCTCCTCAAGGACCCCGCGCAGGATGGCCTGCCCGTAGAAGACGATGCTGAAGTAGAGGAGGAAGGCGACGCCGAAGCCGAAGATCGTGTTGGCGATCCCTGAGCCGCCGAGCCCCTCATCGGTCACCCGGTCGGCCGTGAGGCGCACCCGCACCTTGGTCAGGGATTCCGCCCGCGCCGCATCGATCCCCTCCGATTCGAGCCGGAAGGCGAGGAGCGACTGCCGGATCGCCGCTTCCATCACATCGAGATCCCCGACGGAGCCGGCATTCCGGCCCGCATAGCGCGCGGCGCCCGAGGCGATGGTCGCGGAGTCGACCACCAAGACCCCCGCGAGCTCCTTGCGCTGGATCTGCGCGATGAGCTCGGTCTCTCGCGCGGGGAGCTCGGCCGGACGCAGGGCATCGACCGGCGCACGCTCCGGTGACGGCCCTTGCAACGTCGGGGCAGCGAGACGATCGGCGATCCGCATACCGAGTCCGGTCCCGGTGGCGTCGAGGATGCGGATGTTCGCGACCCGCGCCTCGCGCATGCTCCGGACGCTCAAGTAGGCCGGGAGGATCATGATCCCCCCGAAGAAGAGGGGACCGAAGAGCGTGACGATCACGAACCACTTGGTCCGGACCCGCTCGAGATATTCGCGGCGGATGACCGCCCAGAGCTTAGCCATGTCCACTCATCCCCGGTTCGACGCCCGTGGCGCCGACCCGTTCGAGGAAGATCTGATGCAACGAGGGCTGCACCCGCTCGAAGCGCTGGATCACCGCGCCCGCACTCACCAGCCGTCGTAGCAGGGTCTGTGCATCCGCCCCGGTGGCGAGTTCGAGCTCGAAGGTGCGCCCGTGGTCATCACACCGTGCCACAAGGGAGCGATCGGCCAGCGCTGCGCGCACATCACTCGGGGGATCCGACTCGAGGACGAGCGCCACCGTCCGCCCGGCATGCGCCGACTTCACCTCAGACATCGTCCCATCGAGGACCTTCGTCCCGCCGGCGATGATGCAGACCGCATCGCAGAGTCGCTCGGCGTTGTCCATCAGGTGGGTCGAGAAGATCACCGTGCGCCCTCGGCGTCGCAGCTCGACCACGGTGTCCTTGAGTGCCTGCGCGTTGATGGGGTCGAGCCCGCTGAAGGGCTCGTCGAGGATCACGAGGTCGGGGTCGTGCAGGAGCGTGCCGATGAACTGGACCTTCTGCTGCATCCCGCGCGAGAGCTCATCGACCTTCGCCTTCCCCCAATCCTTCGCCTCGGTACGAAGGGTGAGCCGCTCGAGCCATTCGTCGATCCGGAGATCAGCGGTCTTGCGGTCGATCCCTTTGAGCTCGGCCAAGAACCGGAGCACATCGCGGACCATCATCTTCTTGTAGAGGCCGCGCTCCTCGGGGAGGTAGCCGACGCGATCGAGCGACGAGCCGGCGGTGTGTGGGGCGCCGAGGATCCGGATCGTCCCCGTGTCTGGGGCGATGATGTTGAGGATCATCCGGATCGTGGTCGTCTTCCCGGCGCCGTTGGGGCCGAGGAGCCCGTACACCGTCCCAGTGGGGACGGTCAGGGAGAGGTCGCGGACCGCGGTGTGCGCGGCGTACCGTTTGGTGACGCCCGAGATCTCGAGGGCGGGGGTCGGCATGGTCGGGGGCCGGGAGGGGAAAAGGTCAGACGGAATATACGGCCCGGACGAGGGCAGGGACGTCACGGGTTCGTCTCGCTTCGGGCTCGCCCGGGTGTGGTGCCGCCACGGGGAGTTGGTCATACTACGCCGATGCGGATCCGGCCGTTGTTCCTCCCCCTCCTGGTCTCAGGGCTCCTCGCCTGTGGTGGCGAGCGGGGGCGCGCCTCCGATGAGGTTCTCGTCGTCTTCAATGCGGGGAGCCTCGCGCGCCCGATCCGGGCCGCGCTCGATACCTTCGCGGCGCGCACCGGGGTGCGGATCGAGCAGGAGAGTGCGGGGTCACTCGAGTCGGCGCGGAAGCTCACGGAGCTGGGGAAGATCCCTGACCTGATCGCGCTGGCGGACGCCGAGGTCTTCCCGCGCTTCCTGATGCCGACCTTCCTCGACGGCTATGTGGAGTTCGCGCGGAATCGGATGGTGCTCGCCTATACCGATCGGTCGCGCTTCGCAAAGGAGATCACCGCAGAGAACTGGTGGCAGATCCTCCAGCGCCCCGGCGTCGAGACTGGGCGCTCCGATCCGCAGCTCGATCCCAACGGCTATCGCACCCTCCTCGTCTGGCAGTTGGCGGAGCGGTACTACGCGCAGCCGGGGCTCGGGGCCGCGCTGGAGCGGGTCCACCCCGCGCGGAATGTGCGCCCCAAGGAGGCCGATCTCGTCGGGCTCCTGGAGGCCGGGGAGTTCGACTACATCTGGTCGTACGAGTCGATGGCTCGGGCGATGCGGCTCCCCTTCGTCCAGTTACCGAACGGGATCGATCTGAGCCCCCCCGATTCGGCGAACACCTATGCTTGGGCGCAGGTCACCGTGCGCGGAGCACGGGCGGGCGACTCCGTCACCTTCGTGGGTGCGCCGATCGTCTACGGGCTCGGCGTGCCGCGTGAAGCGCCACACCCCGCGGTCGCAGAGCGCTTCGCTCGATTCCTGCTCTCGGCCGATGGGCGCGCGATCCTGCGGCGCGAG
The DNA here is from genome assembly GCA_049453775.1 of Gemmatimonadaceae bacterium. GTDB lineage: Bacteria > Gemmatimonadota > Gemmatimonadetes > Gemmatimonadales > Gemmatimonadaceae > Pseudogemmatithrix. The sequence goes on from JBMTXT010000105.1 coordinate 3,276, forward strand.
GGGCTCGACGCACTCGAGGTGGCGGTCCCACGGGGCACCACGGCGTCGTGGATGGTTCCATGACCGTGCCTGCCAGCGTGCGTCAGCCGAGTGATGCGGGGCGCTCCCGTGCGTTGGCCCGGTTTCTGAGCGTCCTCGCGGCGCTCGCGGGATCGTTCCTCCTGCTCTTCTTGGCGGCGCCGCTCGCGGAGTTGGTCGGTGTGGGGGGCGCGGAGGGACTGCGACGTCTCGCCTCCGATGCGGAGCTCCGCGCCTCGCTCCTCCTGACCGCCCTCTGTGCGACGGCGGCGACGCTCATCGGGGTCGTCACGGCGACCCCACTCGCCTACCTGCTCGCGCGGCGGACCTTCCCAGGCCGTGCCCTTCTCTCGGCGATCCTCGATCTGCCGCTCCTCATCCCGCATCCCGTGGCTGGGATCGCGCTCCTCCTCCTGCTCGGCCGCGAGAGCGCGGTCGGTGGGGCCGCGCTCGAGGTCGGCCTGCGTATCGTCGGGACACCCCTCGGGATCATCGCCGCGATGCTCTTCGTCTCCGCGCCGCTCTTCGTGAGTGGGGCACGTGAGGCCTTCGCGAAGGTGGATCCGCGCTATGAAGGGGTCGCGCGGACGCTGGGTGACACACCGTGGCGCGCCTTTCATCGGGTGACGCTCCCACTCGCGGGGCGTGGTCTCCTCGCGTCCGCCGTGGTGATGTGGGCGCGTGCGGTGAGCGAGTTCGGGGCGATCGTGATCCTCACCTACAACCCGAAGGTCGTGAGCGTCCTGAGCTACGACCGCTTCACGAGCTTTGGTCTTTCCGAGGCGCTCCCGGTGGCGGCCGTGCTCGCGATCCTCGCGCTGATCCCGCTGACGCTGCTTCGCGCGCTCCGCCCGGACACCGGGATGGAGCGATGATCACCCTCGAGGGGCTCTCCGCCACCAAAGGGCGCTTCGCGCTCCACGAGGTGAGCTTCACCCTCGAGCAGGGAGCGTACGGCGTGGTGATCGGACCTGCAGGGGCGGGGAAGACCACCCTCCTCGAGGTCGTGGGGGGCCTGCTCCCACCGCGGAGCGGTGCTATTCGACTCGCTGGACGGGAGATGCGCGGTGTCCCTCCTGAGGACCGCGGCATCGGTCTCGTCTACCAGCACGCCTTCCTCTTCCCGCACCTCTCGGTGCGGGAGAATGTCGCCTATGGGGCCGCCGATGCCACGACGCGTGATGAGGCGATCGAACGGATGGGAGTCGTTCCGCTGCTCGGGCGGGATGTCCGCAGCCTCTCTGGCGGCGAGCGTCAGCTTGTCGCTCTCGCCCGGGCGCTCGCGCGCCGTCCGCGCATCCTCCTGCTCGACGAACCCTTCAGTGCGCTCGACCCGCGCCGGCGCGTCCTGATCCGTCGTGAGGTCCGCGCCCTCCACCGCGCCTGGGGTCTCACCACGCTGCAGGTCACCCACGACTTCGCCGAAGCGGGGATGCTCGGCGATCAGGCGATCCTCCTCGACGGGGGACGTGTCCTCCAGGCCGGGAACCCCGCCGAGGTCTTTCGTCGTCCTGCATCGCCCTATGTGGCGGAGTTCCTGGGCGCGGAGAACGTGCTCGCCGGTACCGCGCGTGATCTCGGCGAAGCTGCCCCCGATTGGCTCGATGGCGACCCGCGCGAGTTCGCACAGGGACATCGGGCCTTCGCCTTCGAGTCGGAGGGGCTCACCCTGTATGCGGTGGGGGATTTCGTCCCCGGGGCCGGCCACGCGGTGATCCGCGCCGAGGAGATCACCCTCGCGCGCGGCCAGACGCACGACTCGGCGCGGAATCGCTTCTCGGGACGCATCCTCGAGCTCGCCACGCTCGGGGCGCTCACGCGTGTCACGGTCGATGTGCGTGGCACCCCGATCATCGCGGCCCTCACCACGCGGTCGGCACAGGAGCTCTCACTCGAGCCGGGGCTCGCGGTGGTGGTGACCTTCAAGGCGATGGCGGTGCATCTCTGTTGAGCGGCACCGCCATCGTGGCCTGCAGGGACTATATCGGTTCAGCTCACCACGCGATCCCGTAATCCTCGCCGTGGTTACTCGCCGCGCCCCAGAAGCTCCCACGCGCCCGATCAAACATGATCGCGGTGATCGGCCCTGAGGTCTTGCTCGCGAACTCCATCACGTAGCCGCGCCGCCGCAGATCCTCGCGCACCCAATCGGGGACCTTGTCGTTGAGCTGGATCCGTCCAGGGCGTGCATCGTGCAATCCGAAGCTCGACCGCATCTGGTAGCTGTGGAACCCCGGATGCTCGGCGGCCTGCTGCACGGTCTGCCCGAACTCCACCATCGCGAGGAAGAACTGCAGGAGATCCTGATCCTGCGTGTCACCCCCCTGCACGGAGAACGCCATCCACGGCTGCCCCTCCTTGAGGGCGATGGTCGGCGTCAGCGTCACGCGTGGCCGTTTCCCCGGCTCGATCACGTTGAACGGCCCGTCCTCTGCGCGCGTCACGAATGACTGCGCCCGCTGGGAGAGCCCGATCCCCGTGCGCCCAGCGATCACTGCCGGCACCCAGCCGCCGCTCGGGGTGATCGAGACCATCCACCCCGACTTGTCCGCCGCCTGGATGCTCGTCGTGCCACGAGTGAAGGCCTCCTTGAATGCGACGTCGTCATCCGGCGGCGTGTCTGGCCCGCGATAGCCCGCGCCCGATCCCTCACGGGTGACGGGATCGAGTCGCGGACCGGTCGTCGACCACTTGCCCAAGAGTTCGATGAACGGGTTCGTCCCGCCTTGGAACGGATAGGGATCCCCCGGCTTCACCGCGGCATCGTTCCTATCGGCACTCATCTGTGCCCAGCGTGCCTTCGCGTACGCCTTGCTCATCAACCCCTGCACCGGCTCCTCTGGCGGGAAGGCCGGATCGCCGTAGTAGAAGTCACGGTCGGCGTAGGAGAGGTTCATCGCCTGATAGATTGTATGGATGTACTGCGCGCTGTTGTAGCCGAGGCCTTTGAGATCCACGGTCTCGAGCATGTTGAGCGCCTGCAGCATCACCGGCCCCTGCTGCCAGATCGGGAGCTTGTAGACCTCGTACCCGCGGTAGGTGGTCGAATAGGGTTCCTCGATCTTCACCTGCCAGTTGGCGAGATCGGCCTTGGTGAAGAGCCCGCCCTCCTCCTGCACGGCGCGCACGATCTCGTCCGCGATGTCGCCCTTGTAGAAGC
>JBMTXT010000106.1:0-6408 GCA_049453775.1 Gemmatimonadaceae bacterium
GCTCTTCGAGGGGATCCCGCTCGGCGAGGTCTCCACCTCGATGACGATCAATGGGCCGGCGATCATCCTCTGGTGCTTCTACCTCGCCGCGGCGGAGAAGCAGGGGGTCCCGTTGGCGCAGCTCCGCGGGACGGTGCAGAACGACATCCTAAAGGAGTACATGGCGCAGCACGCCTGGTGCTTCCCGATCGAGCCCGCGCTGCGACTGATCGTCGACATGTTCGAGTTCGGGGCGAAAGAAGTCCCGCAGTGGAATACCGTCTCGATCTCCGGCTACCATATCCGCGAGGCAGGCGCGACGGCGGCGCAAGAGCTGGCGTTCACCCTCGCGGACGGCTTCACCTATGTCGAGCGCGGGATCGCCCGGGGGCTCGCGGTGGACGAGTTCGCGCCGCGTCTCTCCTTCTTCTGGGACATCCACAACGACTTCTTCGAGGAGATCGCAAAGCTCCGGGCGGCCCGTCGGATCTGGGCGCGACACCTCAAGGAGCGGTATGGAGCGACGTCGTCGCGGTCGTTGGTAATGCGGTTCCACTCGCAGACGGCGGGGGTGACCCTCACCGCGCAGCAGCCGATGAACAACGTGGTGCGCGTCGCCTATCAGGCGCTCGCCGCGGTCCTGGGGGGCACCCAGTCGCTCCACACCAATTCCATGGACGAGACCCTCGCCCTCCCCACGGAGCAGGCGGTGGAGGTCGCGCTCCGGACGCAGCAGGTGCTCGCGTATGAGACCGGGGTCCCCAACGTCATCGACCCCCTGGGTGGCTCCTACTATGTAGAGAAGCTCACCGACGAGCTCGAGGCCGAGGCCGAGCGGATCTTCGAGGAGATCGCGGCGCAGGGCGGGGTGGTCGCGGGGCTCGAGACGGGGTGGTTCCAAAAGAAGATCGCCGAGTCGGCGGCGCGCCAGCAGTGGGAGATCGAGCAGTATCGCCGCTTGATCGTCGGGGTGAACGCCTTCACCACCGAGGAGCGCGCCTTGGAGATCCCCCTCCTCAAGATCGACGAGCAGGCGGCGAAGGACCAGGCGGCGGCGCTCGCGCGCTTGCGGCAGACCCGTGACCAGGCGCGCTGCACGGCGGCGCTCGATCGGTTGCGCGAGGCGGCGCGTGGGACGGAGAACGTGGTGCCCTTCATCCTCGAGTGCGCGCGTAGCTACTGCACGCTCTACGAGATCCGCGCCGCGCTCGAGGAGGTCTTCGGCGCGTATCGCGAGCCCGTCTTCTTCTAGGACGGGACGCATGGCGTGGTGGCGGACCTACTTCGACGAGGGGTACCTCAACGAGTTCTCGCCGCTCTTCACGCCGGCGAGTGACCGGGCGCAGGTGGCCCGCCTCCTCGAGGTGCTCGCCCTCCCGGCGGGCGCGCGGGTGCTCGATCTCGCCTGTGGGCAAGGGCGGCATGCCCAGCTCCTGGCCGCCGCCGGTTTTCAGGTGACGGGGCTGGACCTGTCCCGTCCCTTGCTCCGTCTGGCGCGAGAGGCGGCCCGAGCGGCCGGGATCCCCACCAGCGTCCGGCGCGGGGGGCAGGGGCCCGCACTCCGCTATCATCACGGCGACATGCGCCGGCCCCCCGCCCTCTGGCGCGGGCGGTTCGATGCGGTGGTCAATCTCTTCACGAGCTTCGGCTTCTTCGATGATCCGGCGGATGACGCGCGCGTGATCCGGAACGCGGCGCGTCTGCTCAAGCGCGGGGGCACCCTGCTCTGGCAGGGGGGGAGTCGCGACGGGATCATGGCCCGCTTCGTCGGCACGGATCAGTGGGAGACTGCCGATGGGACGACGGTGCGGCACGACCGGCACTTCGATCCGCTCTCGGGGTTCCTGACGATCGACTCGGTCTGGACACGGCGGCGGAAGGTCACGCGGCGATCACATCGGATCCGCCTCTACACGGCGGATCGCCTGGCCGCCCTGATGGCCGACGCCGGGCTCACCGTCCTCGCGGCGTATGACGGGTTCAGTGAGGCCCCGCTTCATCGCCGGTCGACAGAGATGTTGCTCGTCGCGCGGAAGGGCGGGTAGCTTTCCCCCATGAGTCGCCCGATCCGAGTGCTCGTCGCCAAACCCGGTCTCGATGGACATGACCGCGGGGCCAAGGTCGTCGCCGCTGCCCTGCGCGATGCCGGCATGGAGGTCATCTACACCGGCCTGCATCAGACGCCCGAGATGATCGCCTCCGCCGCGGTGCAGGAGGATGCGGATGTGGTGGGGCTCTCGATCCTCTCCGGGGCGCACATGACCCTCTTCCCGCGCGTCCTCCAGCTCCTCCGCGAGCAGGGGCGCGACGATGTCCTCATCACGGGGGGAGGGATCATCCCCAAGGAGGACATGGAGGCGCTCGAGCAGCAGGGGATCGGGAAGCTCTTCGGTCCGGGGACGCCGACCACTGCCTTGATCGACTATATCCGGGAGTGGTTCGCGGCACGACCGGCGCAGGGCGCGTGAGCGAGGCCGGCCCGTCACGCCTCCGGCAGCTGGCCGAGGCGTCGCGCGCCCTCGAGGAGCGACTGCGGCAGGGGGGCGGGGCGGAGCGCATCGCCAAACAGCATGCGCAGGGGAAGCTCTCCGCCCGCGAGCGGATCGCCGCGCTCATGGACCCGGGGACCCGGTTCGTCGAGTTCGGCCTCCTCGTCGCGCACGACCGATATGAGGGCGAGGCTCCGGCGGCTGGCGTCGTCACCGGTCTGATCCAGGTGCGGGGCCGCGAGGGCGGCGTCGTGGCCAATGATGCCTCGGTCAAGGCGGGCTCGTGGTGGCCCGAGACGATCCCCAAGATCCTCCGCGCGCAGGAGTGCGCGATGCGGTGCCGGATCCCGATCCTCTACCTCGTGGACTCCGCAGGGGTGAATCTCCCGTATCAGGGGGGGGTCTTCCCGGGGCAGTACGGCGCGGCGCGCATCTTCTACTACAACTCGCTGATGCGGCGCTATCTCCGCGTGCCGCAGCTCGCCGCCGTGATGGGGCAGTGCATCGCCGGTGGCGCCTATCTTCCGGCGCTCAGCGATGTGATCCTCATGGTGAAGGGGAGTTCCTTCATGGGGCTCGGTGGCCCGAACCTCGTGAAGGGAGCCACCGGTCAGAGCGTCGACGCCGAGTCGTTGGGTGGCGCGACGATGCACACCGAGGTGAGTGGTGTCGCGCATTTTGCCTGTGAGGATGATGCCGCCTGCCTCGTGCAGATGCGGGAGCTCGTAGCGCGTCTGGCGCCCCCCGCGCGGCTCGCGCCGCATGATCCGGCGGCCCGCGCGTCGGCCGATGCGGAGACGCTCTACGACCTGCTGCCAAACGATCATCGGATGTCCTATGACATCCAGGCCGTGCTCCGCGCCCTCGTCGATGCCGACTCCCTCGATCCGTTCCAGCCGCAGCTCGCCACGGAGCTCCTCTGCGCCGATGCGCGCTTCGAGGGGATCCCCGTCGGGGTGATCGCCAACGCCCGCGGGCTCATCAAGGGCCGGCCGGGCGAGCCCCCCCGCTTCGGCGGGATCATTTATCCGGAGAGCGCGGAGAAGGTGGCGTTCTTCATCGATCGGTGCGATCGCCAGGGGATCCCGCTCCTCTTCGTGCAGGATGTCTCCGGCTTCATGGTCGGGAAAGAGGCGGAGCAGGAGGGGATCATCCGGGCCGGGGCGCGGTGGGTGGAGGCGATGGCGACGGCCTCGGTCCCCAAACTCGTGCTCACGATCAATCACGCCTCAGGCGCCGGCTACTACGCGATGGCGGGGCAGGGGTTCGACCCCGACTTCATCTTCTCCTGGCCCACGGGGCGGATGGCGGTGATGGAAGGGGAGGCTGCGGTCGCCGCCGTCCATGGGCCGGCCCTCGCGAAGGCCAAGGCGTCGGGCGTCGAGCCGGATGGGGCGTTGCAGGCCGCCGCGGATGCGATGCGCGCCGATTACGAGGAGCAGCTCGATGCGCGCTACGCCGGCGCGCGCGGCTACATCGATGCGATCGTCTATCCGGAGGAGACCCGCGCCACCCTGGCGATGGCGCTCCGCGCCGCCTGGCAGCATGCCGGGTCCCACCTTGGCCCCTTCGTGCTCCCATGTCGCTCCTGATCTACGGTGCCACCGGCTATACCGGTCGACTGATCGTCGACGAAGCGCTCCGCCTCGGACTGCGACCGATCCTCTCGGGGCGGACGGTAGCGGCGGTGCAGGCCCTCGCCGACTCGGTGGGCTGCGAGGCGCGTCCCGTGGCCCTCGATGACGCCGCGGCCCTCGATGCGGCGCTCGAAGGCGTCACGGTGGTCCTCCACTGCGCCGGTCCCTTCGTCCATACGGTGCAGGCGATGACCGCCGCCTGTCTTCGGCGGGGGGTCTCGTACCTCGATATCACGGGAGAGATCGCCGTCTTCGAACGGGTCGCCGCGCTCGATGCGCAGGCCAAGGCGAAGGGGATCACGATGGTGCCGGGCGTGGGGTTCGATGTCGTCCCGACGGACTGCCTCGCCGCCTATCTCCATCAGCGCCTCCCCTCCGCGACCCATCTCGAGCTCGCCTTCTCCGGTGGCACCGGCCCCTCGCACGGCACCGCCCTCACGGTCGTCGAAGGGCTCGGCCTCCCCGGCGCGATCCGTTCGGGGGGGAGGATCGTCCCCGTCCCGCCCGCGTGGCGGACCCGGTATCTCCCGCTCGGGGGGAAATCGCGTCTCTGCGTCTCGATCCCCTGGGGGGATGTCTCGACGGCGTATCACAGCACCGGGATCCCCGACATCATCACCTATATGGCCAGTGCGCCATCGGCCATTCGCGCGATGCGGCTCTCGCGCTGGCTCGCGCCGCTCTTGCGGACCGAGTTCATGAAGCGGCGCGCGCGGGCCCGGGTGCGGGCGATGCCGGCGGGACCGAGCCCCGACGCCCTCCAGCGGACGCGGAGTCATGTGTACGGGGAGGTCCGAGACGCGCAGGGTCGGATGGCGCGGGCGACCCTCGAGGCGCCGACCGGCTATCTCCTCACGGCGCAGGCGGCGGTGCGCGCTGCGATGCGCATCCTCGCGGGGGGGATCCCCGCGGGGTTCCACACCCCCTCGCGCGCCTTCGGTGCCGATTTCGTCCTGACGATCCCCTCGGTGACGCGCACCGACCTCGACTGATCGGGTGGCCTCGGTGAGCGTCCAGGGGCTGCGCTACACGGTCCGCAACCGGTTCCCTGGGGAGCAGCTCCTCCGCTCGCGCGGGAATCTCCTCCGCAACATCGAGCTGATGGCGGCGAGCGATCCCGATCTCGCCGTCGCGCGGGCCCTCACCGGGCGGACGATCCTCCTCGCCTCGCACCCCGATCTCGCGCGCGAGGTCCTCACGGGGCATCCGCGGAGCCTCCGTAAAGGGCTCGGACTCCAGCGGACGCGCTTCGTGCTCGGCAATGGGCTCCTCACGAGCGAGGGGGAGTTTCACCTGCGGCAGCGGCGCCTCGCCCAGCCCGCCTTCCATCGCGAACGGATCGCGCGCTACGCCGAGGAGATGGTGGCGCGCACCGAGGTGGTGGCCGCCTCGTGGCGCGACGGGCAGGCGCTCGACCTCGCGCGCGCGATGCATCATCTCACCCTCGACATCGTCGGGCGCACCCTCTTCGGGGTCGACCTGCAGGGCCGGGCCGCGGACCTCGGGCGGGCGCTGACCGCGGTCCTCGACTCGTTCTCCATCTGGCTGATCCTCTTTGGCGAGCGGCTCTACGATCTCCCGCTCCCACGGATGCGGCGGGCGAAGCAGGCGGTGCCAGCCCTCGATGCGGCCATCTATGCGATCATCGACGAGCATCGCCGCGCCGGGCGCGATCAGGGAGACCTCCTCTCCATGTTGATGGCGGCGCGCGACGCCGAGGGGGATGGCTCGGGGATGACCGATGGGCAGCTCCGCGACGAGGTGATGACCCTGATCCTCGCCGGCCATGAGACCACGGCGAACGCCCTCGCCTGGACCTGGTGGTATCTCGCCCAGCATCCGGCGATCGAGGCGAAGCTCGCCGCGGAAGTGCGCGAGGCCTGTGGGGATCGCCCGATCACGATGGCCGATCTCCCGCAGCTCCCCTATACGCGGGCGGTGTTCAGTGAGGCGATGCGGCTCCGGCCGCCGGCCTTCGCCACCTCGCGTGAGGTGATCGAGCCGATCGTCTTGGGCGGGCAGGAGGTCCCCGTCGGGGCCCAAGTGATCGTGAGCCCATGGGTCACCCAGCGCGATCCCCGGTGGTGGTCCGAGCCGCTGCGATTCGATCCCGACCGCTGGCTGGCCCCGCGCGCGGAGCCGAGCCATCGCCATGCGTACTTCCCCTTCGGCGGGGGGACGCGGGTCTGTATCGGCGAGCAGTTCGCGTGGACCGAAGGGATCCTCGTGATCGCGGCGCTGGTCCGCCGCTGGCGTTTCCGTCTCACCGTCCCGGCGTCTGCGGTCCGTCCGCAGGCCGCCGT
>JBMTXT010000107.1:0-6245 GCA_049453775.1 Gemmatimonadaceae bacterium
CCTGGGGCTGGAGAAGGTCCCAAGGGTCCGGCTGTTCGCCGGTTAAAGTGGTACATGAGCTGGGTTCAGAACGTCGTGAGACAGTTCGGTCTGTATCCGTCGTGGGCGTTGGAGAGTTGAGGGGTGCGGACTCTAGTACGAGAGGACCGAGTCGGACGACCCGCTCGTGTCCCGGCTGTCACGCCAGTGGCAACGCCGGGTAGCGATGGTCGGCACAGATAACCGCTGAATGCATCTAAGTGGGAAGCTGTCCCCAAGATGAACTCTCCCTGGGACCTTGAGTCCCCTGAAGGGCCGTGGGAGACCACCACGTCGATAGGTGGGGAGTGGAAGGCGAGTAATCGTTTCCGAGCTAACCCATCCTAATCGCCCGTGCGGCTTGACTACTCCCCCTTTCTTCCAAGAGAGGGGCTGGAATAACAAACCGCAGAGCTTCGCACGATCTAATCGATTTGCGAATACACGAACACTACCATCCTCCGCTGTCAGCATCTCGCTGGCGACTAGAGCGTAGGGGCCACACTCGTTCCCATCCCGAACACGATCGTTAAGCCCTACAGCGCCGATGGTACTCCGACCGAGAGGTCGCGGGAGAGTAGGCCGTCGCCGGCACCCTTGAAGCCCCTGTCGTTCACTCGGCAGGGGCTTTCTCTTTGCCCCCACTCCCCGGCACATTCCCATCGTGCACTCCCGATCGACCCCCCACGCCACGCGGCTCCCCAGGACCGGGTTCGCATGACCCGCGCCGGGTTCGTCACCTTCGTCGGACGCCCGAACGCCGGGAAATCGACCCTCCTCAATCGGCTGGTCGGCACCCGGCTCGCGATCGTCTCCCCCAAGCCACAGTCGACCCGCGAACGCGTGGTGGGGATCCTCACCGACGACGAGGCGCAGCTCGTCCTCTTCGATACGCCAGGGCTCCTCGAACCCCGCTACGCCCTGCACAAGGCGATGCAGTACGCCGCGCAGCAGGCGATCGCCGACGCCGACCTCGTCGTCCATCTCATCGACGCGACGAGCGATCGCCCCGAAGACCTGACCACCCTCGCGCAGCTCCCCGCGCCCCCCAAGGCCCCCGTGCTCGTCGTGCTGAACAAGGTCGATCAGCTCGCGCCCGGCCGGCGTGAGGCCCTGCGGGAAGAGTTCCCTGCGGCGGTGCAGATCTCGGCCGCGGCAGGGGAAGGGCTCGATACCCTTCTCGCGGCGATCCGCGAGCGGATGCCGGAGAGCCCCTTCCTCTATCCCGCCGACGACATCTCGACCCAGCAGACCCGCTTCTTCGTCGCGGAGTTCATCCGAGAGGCGGTGATGGAGCAGCTGGAGGAGGAGGTCCCGTATGGCGTGGCCGTCGAGATCGATGAGTTCCGTGAGGGGAGCACCCCCCTCTACATTCGAGCGGTACTGCATGTGGAGCGCGAGAGCCAGAAGCGGATCCTGATCGGGGCGGGGGGGAGCCGGATCCGGGAGATCGGACGCGCCGCCCGAGAGCGGATCGAGACCCTGGTCGGGGAGCCGGTCTTTCTCGATCTCTGGGTGAAGGTGCTCGCCAACTGGCGGCGGAACCCCGCCGCGCTCGCTCGTCTCGGTTTCCAGGTCCCCACGGAGGAGTCCCGCGCATGACCGTCCCCTCGATCCCCCCGGCCATCCGCGAGCTCCTCGCCTGCCCGCGCTGCCACGGCCCCCTGGACGATGCCCCCGCCGAGCGCCCCGAGGAGTCGGCGACCCTCGCATGCGCCCGCTGCGCCCTGCGATTCCCGGTGCGGGATGGGATCCCCGTCCTCCTCCTCGATCAGGCGCGGCCGGCGCAGGGATGAACTGCAGAACCCCTCGGGATCCGTTATCTTCCCCTGGCACGCGACGCGAGCCGGCACCCAATTTTGGGCCGGCTCGCCACGCATCCGCCCCGTATCTGACTGATGGCTGACTCCGAACATCTCATCTCCCTCCGGCACGACCAGACCCGTCTGGACGAGCTGCGGAGGTACCTTTGACCTGGATCGCAAGCGCGAACGGCTGACCGCCCTCGAAGGGGACATGGCCGATCCGGGCTTCTGGAACGCGCAAGAGCGGGCCCGCGAGGTGGTGCAGGAGGTCAAGACGCTGAAGGGATGGGTCGACCCCTACGACCGGTTGATCGGTCGGGCCACGAGTGCGATCGAACTCGCCGAGCTCTTGGCGCTCGAGCCCGACGCCGAGATGGAAGCCGATGTCGCGCGCGAGGCGAGGGCAATCGCCGAGGAGACGGACGCCTATCGCCTGCGCTCGTTGCTCCAGGGCCGAGACGACTTCCGTGATGCGCAGGTCGAGATCAGCGCCGGCGCCGGTGGGACCGAGGCGCAGGATTGGGCGCAGATGCTGATGCGGATGTACACGCGCTGGGCGGAGCGGAAGGGCTATACCGTCGACATCCTCGACCTCTCCGAAGGGGAAGAGGCGGGGATCAAGGGGGCGGTGCTCGAGGTGAAAGGGGAGTACGCCTTCGGCTTCCTTCGGCCGGAGACCGGGGTGCACCGCCTCGTGCGCATCTCCCCCTTCGACTCGCAGGCGCGTCGGCATACGAGCTTCGCCTCGGTCTTCGTCTATCCGGTGGTGAATGAGGAGATCAACATCGAGGTCCGCGAGGAGGATCTACGGATCGACGTCTACCGCGCCTCCGGGGCCGGTGGGCAGCATGTGAACAAGACCTCTTCGGCGGTGCGCATCACCCACCTGCCGACCGGGATCGTCTGCGCCTCGCAGCAGGAACGCTCGCAGTTCAAGAACAAGGCGACGGCGATGAAGATGCTCAAGAACCGCCTCTACAACCTCGAGGCGGAGAAGCAGGCGGCGGCGAAGGCGGCCCTCGACGCGACCAAGCAGGACGTCTCGTTCGGGAGCCAGATCCGTAGTTACGTCTTCCAGCCCTATACGATGGTCAACGATCATCGGACCGAACTCAAGATCACCGATGTGCAGAAGGTGATGGACGGGGCGATCGACCCCTTCATCGAAGCCTATCTGAAGCAGAGTGGCGCACCAGCCGCCACGGGGGAGCCGGGATGAGCGAGGAACTCAACTTCGTGATGCAGGCGCGGCGCGAGAAGCTCGGCGCGCTCGTCGCGGCGGGGGTGACCCCCTTCGCGTACGGCTACGATCGCACGCAGCACTGCGGCCCGGCGGCCGGCCTGCTCGGCGAGGCGGAGGAAGGACCGACCGTGCGGCTCGCCGGACGGATCGTGGCGTGGCGCGGGCATGGGAAGACGATCTTCGCGCATCTCGCCGACGAGACGGGGCGGATCCAGCTCTACTTCCGCCAGGATCACCTCGCCGCCGAGGCGTTCGCGCTCCTCGCGCAGCTCGACCTCGGCGACCTGGTCGGGGTGGCGGGGCCGCTCTTTCGCACACGCACCGGCGAGGTCACGGTCCGGGTGGAGTCGTGGACCCTGCTCGCGAAGTCACTGCGCCCGCTCCCGTTCGGGAAGGAGGAGCAGGTCGAGGGGCGGACGGTGCGCCACTCCGGCTTCGCCGATGGGGAGCAGCGCTCGCGGCAGCGGTACGCCGACCTCGCGGTGCATCCCGAGGTGCGGCGGCACTTCGCCGCGCGCTCCAAGATGACGACCGCGATCCGCCGGGCGCTCGACGCGTGGGGCTATCTCGAGGTGGAGACGCCGGTGTTGCAGCCGCTCTATGGCGGGGCCGCGGCCCGCCCCTTCACGACGCATCACAACGCCCTCGACATGCCGCTCTTCCTGCGCATCGCGGATGAGCTCTATCTCAAGCGGCTGATCGTCGGCGGGTTCGAGCGGGTCTATGAGATCGGGCATGATTTCCGGAACGAGGGGATCGACCGCACGCACAATCCCGAGTTCACGATGCTCGAGTTCTACGAGGCCTACGCGGACTACACGGTGATGATGGACCGGGTGGAGCAGCTCCTCGTGACCGCGGCGACGGCGGTGCGCGAGGCGTTGGGCGATGCCCCGCGCACCCGGCACGATGGGTCGGAGGCGGGGCCCGTCCCGACCTTCCAGACCCCGTTCCCCCGGATCGCCTGGGTCCCGGCGCTCTCGCAGGCGCTCGGCGTCCCCGATGCGCTCGCGCTCGATGATGCCGCGCTGCGGAAGGCGGCGGAGCAGGCGAAGGTCGCCGATGTGGCCAAGCTCTCGCGCCCTAAGCTCCTCGACGAGCTCTTCCAGGCGCATGTCGAGTCGAAGATCGAGACACCCACCTTCGTGGTCGATTATCCGGTCGAGCTCTCCCCGTTGGCCAAGCCCCATCGCCAGCACGCGGGGCTGACGGAGCGCTTCGAGCTCTTCGCCAAGGGGAAGGAGCTCGCCAATGCCTTCTCGGAGCTCAACGACCCGATCGACCAGCGCGCGCGCTTCGAGGCACAGGCGCGACTCAAGGCGGCCGGCGATGAGGAGGCGACGGGAGTCGATGAGGACTATCTGCGGGCGATGGAGTACGGGATGCCGCCGACGGGAGGGGTGGGGATCGGGCTCGACCGCCTCTTCATGTTCCTCACCGACACCCCGCATATCCGCGACGTGATCCTCTTCCCGCTCATGCGGCCGGAGTGACCTTGGTGGCCGGGACCCGCGCGCTCGAGTTGGCGATCGCCTGGCGGTATCTCCGGAGCCGCCGCGGGTCCCGCCTGCTCTCGTTCATCAGCGTCATCGCCGTCGCCGGGGTGACCGTCGGGGTGAGTGCGCTGATCATCATCATCGGGGTGATGAACGGCCTGCAGACCGACCTCCGGGAGAAGATCCTCGTCGGGAGTCCGGATGTGCGGGTGCTCACCTACGGCGAGTCGCTCCGGATGGATGGGTGGCGGCGCGCCGCCGCCCAGGTGGAGTCGCTCCCCGGGGTCGTGAGCGTCGCCCCGTTCGTGGTCCACCAGGGCCTCGCGACACTGGGGTCGACCTACGCCGAGGCGATCACCGTCGCGGGGATCGCGGCGCTGGACTCGGGGGCGATCCCCGTCACGCGGATCCGCGAGCATGCGACGAGTGGGGACTTCACCTTCCACTCGTCGGACGGAGGGCGTCGTGGGGCCGTCGTCGGCGCGCTCTTGGCGTCGCGACTCGGGGCGTATCCCGGCGCGACGCTCACCCTCGTCACCGCGAGCGGGGCCTCCCTGAATCCCGTCCTCGGCGCGGTGATCCCCCGCTTCATGACGTTCGAGGTCACCGGCGTCTTCACGACGGGGATGTTCGAGTACGACAACGCCTACATCTACGTCGACCTCGCGGTCGGCCAGGAGTTCGCTGGGCTCGATACCGCGGTCACTGGGCTCGAGGTCCAGACCACCGATCGCTGGGTCGCGCCCACGATCGCCGCGCAGATCGACTCGACCCTCGGCTATCCCTATCGCACGGTCGATTGGCAGCAGCAGAACCTCTCACTCTTCCGCGCCCTCAAGCTCGAGAAGCTCGGGATGGCGGTGATCCTCGCCCTGATCGTCATGGTCGCGGCCTTCAACGTGGTGAGCACCCTCACCATGGTGGTGCGGGACAAGACGCGGGAGATCGGGATCCTCCGCGCGATGGGACTCCGGATGGAGGCGGTGCGACGCATCTTCCTCTGGCAGGGGGCGATCATCGGGGGGTTCGGGACGGGGGTCGGCGCGCTCCTCGGAGTCGGACTCGGGCTCCTGATCGACCGGTTCCGTCTCATCGCCCTCGATCCCTCGGTCTACTTCATCGAGTATCTCCCCGTGCAGCTCGAGGTGGGGGACACCCTGCTGATCCTCGGAGGGAGCCTCGTGGTGACCCTGCTGGCGACGTTGCATCCCGCCTCGAGCGCGGCGCGACTCTACCCGATCGAGGCGATCCGCAGCGAATGAGTGCCCTCCCGCACGGGCCGGTGCTCGAGGCCATCGGCGTGACCAAGGGGTATCGCGGCGGGGATGGCTCCCTGCTGCGGATCCTCGATGGGGTCGATCTGACCGTCGCGGCCGGGGAGATGATCGCCGTCGTCGGGGCGAGTGGGGCGGGGAAGAGCACCCTGCTCCAGGTGCTTGGGGCGCTCGATCGCCCCGATGCGGGCGAGGTCCGCGTCGTCGGCGAACCGACCGCGGGGCTCTCCGACCTCGCGCTCGCTGCGCTGCGGAATCGGTCGATCGGGTTCGTCTTCCAGTTCCATCATCTCCTCAAGGAGTTCTCGGCGCTCGAGAACGTGATGATGCCGCTGCGGATCGCGGGGGTGGAGGACCACGAGGCGCGGGGCCGGGCAACCACGCTCTTGGAACGGGTGGGGCTCGCCGC
>JBMTXT010000108.1:0-6118 GCA_049453775.1 Gemmatimonadaceae bacterium
GCCCCCCCCCCGGCCCCCCCCCGCGACTCCGCCGCCGACTCCGCCTCTCCGAGCGCGCCCGCACCGAGGATGCCCTCAAGTACCTCGTCCACCGCTCGAGCGAGGCGCGCCCCGTGCACCTCGACGCCGTCGCCGGTGCCCTCGCCATCCCCCGCCCCATCGCCCTCCGGCTCCTCGACCGGCTCGTCGCGACCGGCCTCGCCCGCCCGAGCGATCACGGCTACCGCCTCACCGACGATGGACGCACTGCCGCGCTCCAACTCGTCCGCTCCCACCGCCTCCTCGAGCGCTTCCTCGCCGATCGCACCGGACTCGCCCCCGATGAATGGCACGAGGTCGCCGAAGAGGAGGAACATCGACTCTCCCCCGCCGAGATCGATGCCCTCGCCGCGCGACTCGGCCAACCCCGTTTCGACCCGCATGGCGAGCCGATCCCGACCGCGCAGGGGGAGCTCCCCGCGCCCCTCGAGGCGCTCCCCGAGCCGGTCTCCCTCTCGCTCCCAGGGGCGCGCCCCTCCGGCGCGTCCGCCGCGACCGTCGCCGCGCCCACCCGGACCCTCGTCGACCTCCCTGTCGGTGCGACCGCGCGCGTCACGCAGCTCTCCACCGACTGCCGAGGCCCGCAGCGTCGACGCCTCCTCGACCTCGGCGTCGTGCCCGGCACGGCGATCACCGCCGAGATGCGGAGCGCCGCCGGTGATCCCATCGCGTATCGGATCCGCGGGGCGCTGATCGCCCTGCGTCGGCACCAGGCGCAGTGGATCGGGATCGCCCCGCTCGACGCCACCGAGACGGCGTGATGGTGACGACCACGATGCGGACCCGACTCCCGCGCCCGGACGAATCGCTCGTGCAGCTCGGCGTCCGATCCGGCGGCTTCGATCATCTGGTGGCGCTCGCGGGGAACCCGAACGTCGGGAAGAGTACGGTGTTCAATGCGCTCACGGGGCTCCGGCAGCACACCGGGAACTGGCCCGGGAAGACGGTCACGCGCGCCGAGGGACGGTTCAATGTGGGCGCCACGCGCTATCGCCTGATCGATCTCCCGGGGACCTACTCGCTGCAGGCGGCGAGCACCGACGAGGAGGTCGCGCGCGACACCCTGCTCTTCGGTGCGCCGGAGGTCACGGTGCTCGTGCTCGACGCGACCCGTCTCGAGCGGAACCTCAACCTCGCCTTGCAGGTGCTCGAGATCACCCCGCATGTGGTGGTCTGCCTCAACCTGATGGACGAGGCGAAGCGGCTCGGGGTCGCGGTGGACCCGGAACAGCTCGCGATGGAGCTCGGGGTCCCGGTGATCGCGGCGGCGGCGCGGCGTGGCGAGGGGATCGACGCGCTCCGCCAGGCGATCCACGACGTGGCGACGGGAGTGATCGCTCCCGCGCCGACGCGCGTGCGCACCTTCGCACCGGCGGTCGAGGCGTCGATCGCCGAGGTGGAGACGGCGGTCTGCGCAGCGATGCCCGATCGCCCGAACAGTCGATGGGTCGCGCTGCGATTGCTGAACGCGGATGAACGCGTGGAGGCGACGATGCCGCCGGAGGTGCTCCGGGTGGCGAGCGCGGTCCGGTGGCGCCTCCCGGGGGACTTCCATGATCGGATCGCGGAGGGGCTCTATGCGGCGGCGGCACAGATCGCGGCGCGTGCGCAGAAGTCCGGGCTCGCGAAGGTCGGGTTCGATATCGACCGGACGTTCGATCGCTGGCTCACCAGCCCGCTGACGGGATTCCCGTTGATGATCGCGATGCTCGGCGTGGTCTTTTGGTTGACCATCGCCGGCGCGAACGTCCCCTCAGGGATGCTCGCCGAGTTGTTGATCGATCAGGGGCATCCCTGGTTGCAGGGGCTCGCCGCGTCGATCGGGCTCCCGCTCTGGGTGCGCGGGCTGCTGCTCGATGGCGTCTATCTCGCGACGGCGTGGGTCGTCTCGGTGATGCTCCCGCCGATGGCGATCTTCTTCCCGCTCTTCACGCTGTTGGAGGACTTCGGCTATCTCCCGCGCGTGGCGTTCAATCTCGACGGGTTGTTCCGACGGGTGGGCGCGCATGGCAAGCAGGCGCTCACGATGTGCATGGGGTTCGGGTGCAACGCCGCCGGCGTGGTGGCTACGCGCGTGATCGATAGCCCACGCGAGCGCCTGATCGCGATCATCACCAACAACTTCTCGCTCTGCAACGGCCGCTGGCCGACGCAGATCCTGATGGCCTCGCTCTTCATCGGGGTCCTCGCACCGCCCGCGCTCGCCGGTCTGGTGTCGGCGGGGGCGGTGGTCGGCGTCACGCTCCTCGGGATCGGGATCATGTTCGGGAGCTCATGGGTGCTCACGCACACCGTGCTTCGCGGCGAGGCGACGAGCTTCAGCCTCGAGTTACCGCCCTATCGGCCGCCGCGGCTCCTCCAGACGCTGTACACCTCGCTCATCGACCGCACCGCGATCGTGCTCTGGCGCGCGGTCGTCTTCGCCGCGCCGGCGGGGGCGGTCATCTGGCTGATCGGGAATGTCGGGTGGGGTGGCGAGAGCACGGCCGCGCATCTGGTGCGCGCCTTCGACCCCCTCGGCGTCCTGATCGGGCTCAATGGGGTGATCCTCCTCGCCTACCTCGTCGCGATCCCTGCGAACGAGATCATCATCCCGACGGTGCTGATGCTCACCGCCCTCACCACGGGGGGCCCTGAGGCGGGGGCGGGCGCGGGGGTGCTCTTCGAACTCGACGCCTCGCAGATCGGGACGTTGCTCCGCGCGAATGGCTGGACGACGCTGACCGGGCTCTGCCTGATGCTCTTCAGTCTCCTGCACAATCCCTGCTCGACCACGATCTATACGATTTGGCAGGAGACGCGGAGCGCGAAGTGGACGGCGGTCGCGACCCTCCTCCCCGTGGGACTCGGCTTCATCACCTGCTTCTTGGTGGCGCAGCTCTGGCGGATCGCGGCTGGGGGGTGAGGGGTCCGTGCCATTCCCCACCGGCAGGGCGCGAGTAACGCGTTACTGTCAGGGCAATCCGCGCGCGGCTGGCTTGCTTTCCCGATAGCAGGATCAGGACCGTCGCGCGAAACTCAGGGGAGAGCCTTTGTCCCCTGCCCCGGAGCAGTGCCAGATGCGTCTCCCTGACGACCTCGTCCGCTTCGTCCGCGATCATCGCGATCTCCCCACTCTGAGCGTCTACGTCGAGGCCTCGCCTGCCGATCCCGCGCAGCGACATGCCTGGCAGGCCAAGCTGCGCAAAGGGATCAACGATATCCGGCACGCCCTCGCGCGCGCCGAGCGTTTCGAGCGTGATGCCTTCGAGCGCTGCGCCACCGCGGTGCTCGATCGCCTCCCGCCGGAGGACGCCCCACCGTCGACGATGGGATGGGTCTGCTTCGCGACGGCGACGGGCGAGACGGTCGCCCGCGAGATCCCCGATATCCGCGAGACCTCGGCCCACTGGGGGAGCGGCCCGCAGATCGTCCCCTATCTCCTCGTCGCGACCGACACGCACGCGCTGATCGTGCAGGCCGATCGGGGCCATGCGCGCATCGGACGCTGGGAGGGGGAGCATCTCGTCGCGCTTGAACAGTTCGAATCGGAGCAGGTGCACGGGATCGGCCCGACGATGGGGCGCCCAGCGAAGTCAGGATTCCACTCGGGGACGCGCGGCGCGACGGGGGCGGATGAGGAGCAACGGATCAGACAGGACGCCTCGGAGAAGATGCTCGCGCAGGTGCGGCATCGGATCCCGGTGCTCGCTCAACCGCACGAGCCGATCCTGATCGGGGGCACCACCGATGCGACGACGGCGCTCCTCGCCGACCTCCCCGCCCCGGTGCGCGAACGCACCCGCGTGGTGCCAGGGCTCACGCTCGCGACGCACGGCGGCGACCTCGCCTCGGTGATCCACAAGACCCTGCACGCGGACGTGGCGCAGTGGCGCAAGCAGCGCGTCGAGTCGCTGCGCGGTATGGCGCGCGCCAATGGCAAGGCGGTCGAGGGGTTGCCTCGCGCACAGGCCGCCGCGCAGATGGGGGCGCTCGCCGAGTTGATCTTCTACGAGGCGGCATGGCGCCAACAGCCCGAGGTGATCGAGCAGCTGGTGCACCGGGCGATGCTCGAGGGGGCGATGGTGGCGGCGGATCCCAAGGGGGATGGGGCGGTGCTCGATGGGGTGCCGGATGGGATCCTGGCCGGGCTGCGATTCCCCATCTCGGAGCCCTGATTCCCCAGGAGGCAGGGAGCAGGTTTCAGGGATCAGGGCGCGGGGGGCCGTAGCGGCGTGTCGGACTGAACAGCACGTTTGGGTCTTCCCCAAACGGACTCGGATCTGATTCGCTCGCCTCGGACGCCTCGCACGCCGCGCCTCCTTCGCTCGGTGCTCCTCGTCACCCTCGCCGTCGCGCTCGCCGCCTGTGGACGCGTCGCCGGTGACCACGCCGCCTTGACCCCGGCAAGCGGGAAACGCGCCGATGGTGCGCGCGGGATGGTCGTCGCCTCGCAGGTCGATGCGGCGGCGGCGGGCGCGGAGCTCCTGCGCGCCGGGGGGAATGCCGCCGATGCGGCGGTGGCCGTCGCCTTCGCGCTTTCCGTCACCGACATCTCGCAGACCGGGATCGGGGGTGGTGGGGCGATGCTCCACTACGATGCCCGTGCGCGCCGCGCCTCCCATCTCTCGTTCTATCCGCGCACGGGAGCGGACCCGGCATGGGGAGCGGCGGAGGCCGCGGGGTCACGCCGCCCCGGTCGGATCGCCGCGACCCCCGGCATGGTCGCCGGGCTCCTCGAGACCCATCGGCGCTTCGGCCGACTCCCCTTGGCCCAGGTGATGGCCCCCGCGATCCGGCTCGCACGGGAGGGCTTCATCGTCGGCCCCCTCCTCGCGCGCACGATCGCCTCGTCACGCGAGAAGCTGCTCGCCGACAGCGCGGCGGCGCGGCTCCTCCTGCCGAATGGCGAGGCGCTGCGGCCGGGAGATCGGCTCGTCCAGCCGGTCTTGGCGGCGACGCTCGAGGCCATCGCGCGCGGGGGGCGCGAGGCCTTCCATACCGGCCCGATCGCGACGCGGCTCGCAGCGACGGTCCGGGCGCAGGGCGGCCTCATCACCGAGCGCGACCTTCGCGTCTATCCAGTGGCCGATGGTCCCCCGCTCTGCACCGAGTGGCGCGGCCACACCGTCCTCGGCGCACCGGCGCCGGTCGGTGGCGCGCCGGTCCTCGCGATGCTGCACCTCGCCGAAGCAGCGGGGCTCACGCGCGGTGCGGGATTCACGACCTCCCCCCAGGCGGTGGTGACGATGACGGGGGTGATACGGACCGCGACCGCCGATGGCGGGAGCTGGCGTGGGGATCCCGCGGTGATGCCGGTACCGATGCGCGGCGTGGTGCATGCGGGCTACGCCCGGAGCCGAGCGGCGCTGGTCCAGGCGGCGGCGACGGACACGGTGCGCGCCGGTGATCCCTGGCCATTCGAGGCGGCGCCCCTACCAGCGGCCTGCGCCGCGTACCCGATGCCGGTGGCGACGCGTCCGCAGATGGGGGGCGCAGTCCGCCCCGACGGCGGGGAGGGGACGGTCGACGGTGCCGCCCCCGCGAGCTACACCTCCCATCTCGCGGTGATCGACGCCGATGGGGATGCCGTCTCGATGACGACGACGGTCGGCCTGCTCTTCGGCTCGGGGGTCTACACCGACGGCTTCTTCCTCAACTCCTCCGGCGCGAATCTGGATGCGCGCACACGCGGCCCCGATCGCTACACGAACTCGACGATCGCGCCGACGATCATCCTCGACCGCGATCGCGTGCGACTCCTGATCGGCGCGGGGGGCTCACAGTACATCCAGCCCTCGGTCACGCAGGTCACGCTGCGCCTCCTCGCCTTCGGTGAGGATCCGACCCTCGCGATGGCGGCGCCGCGCATCCTCGCCTCCCCCGCGCGGACCGAGGTGGAGGTCGAACCGGGGTTCAGCAGTGCCGTCTACGCGGGGCTTGTCGCGAAGGGGTACCGCCCGCTGAGTCGTGTGGCCGATATCACCTTCGGCGGGCTCCACGCGATCGTCGTGGAGCGCGGGGGACGCCGCATCGGGGTCGCCGACCCGCGGCGCGACGGCGTGGCGATTGCCCAATAAACGAGAGCGGGGGGGGGGGG
>JBMTXT010000109.1:0-6089 GCA_049453775.1 Gemmatimonadaceae bacterium
GGGAGACGGCGCGGCCGCAGTTCGGGCAGTGTGGCGTGCCCGCGCGCGCGTAGAGGAGCCGCAGGTAGTCGTAGATCTCGGTGACGGTGCCGACGGTGGAGCGCGGGTTGGCGCCGGCCGTCTTCTGTTCGATGGAGATCGCGGGGGAGAGCCCCTCGATCACGTCGACATCGGGCTTCTCCATGAGCCCGAGGAACTGGCGGGCATAGGCGGAGAGCGACTCCACGTAGCGCCGCTGGCCCTCGGCGAAGATCGTGTCGAAGGCGAGGGAGGATTTGCCGCTCCCCGAGAGGCCGGTGATGACCGTGAGCTTGTCCCGCGGGATCGTGACATCGATCCCCTTCAGGTTGTGCTCGCGGGCCCCCCGAACGATCAGCGCGTCACCGGACATAGTCTTGCAAGTTCGAGGGGGCGGCGGATGAATGGAAGGGAGGCAGGTCACTAGATTCCGCGGGGCGCGGTCCGTTAGCCCGTCGGCTCGCCTCTCTCGGATATGACCCACCCCTCCCTGCCTTCCGCTCTCCGGTCCCACGATCCGGCGCAGCTCCTCCTTGGGGCGGCGGAAGGGGTCCCGCTCGTCCCGGTGGAGGCGTTCGGACCAGACGCGACCCCGATGATGATCGCGGTGCGCGAGCCCCCCGTGTGCGGGGAATGGTCGTACGACGATCGCGAGGTGGAGGAGCCGGGGGGCACCGTGCTCACGGCGGTGGTGCGGCCCGCCGCGGCACCGTCAGCCAGCCCAGTGACCCCGATCCCGGAGGCGACACCGGTCGCGGAGGCGGCACCGATGGCGCCGCCGGCCCGGATGGTGACGCCCACGCCCTCGCCCATCCCTGTGACGCCGGCCCCGACCACGCGATCGGTCGCGGTGCCTCCCGTTCCGCCATCGCCTCCCACCGATCCCGTCAGCACCCTTGGGGAACGAATCGAGGCCCTCGCCGCCGCCCTCCGGTACGACGAGGCGGAGGGCGTCCTGCGGGAGCTCGAGCGGAGCGCCCCCGACGCGCCCCAGATCGCCCTCTACGCCGGGATCCTGGCCTGCCGACGGGCGCGGTGGAAGGACGCCGTCGCACCGCTCCGGCAGGCGGCGGGCCGACTCCCCGATCACGCCGTCGCGCACTACCATCTGGGCGAGGCGTTGAACAAATGCGACGATCTCGCCGGGGCCCTCGTCGCCTATCAGCGCGCCGCCGAGTTGGATCCGACCCATTGGCGTGCCCTCAAAGGGGTCGGGATCGTGTACGACCGTCTCGGACGCCCCGAGGCCGCCGCCCCGTTCTATCGCCGCGCGCGTGACGCCCAGCGCGCCTGATCCCTCCGAGCCGACCGATGACCTTGCGCATCACGCACGCGAACGAGACCGACATCCCCGCCCTCCTCACCCTCAACAACCGCTATGCGGCGGCGGGGCTCACCCTCGTCCGCTCCCCGGAGTTCGCGGCGAATCATCTCGCCGACTATCGCGTGCTCCGTGACGCGAATGGAGGGGTGATCGGCTGTGTGGCGCTCGACGAGTATAGTCCCAGTGTGGCGGAGCTGATCTCGCTCGCGGTCGATCCGGATGCCCAAGGGGTGGGCCATGGGCGGACGTTGATCGGCGCGGCGGTCGATCTGGCCACGCGCCGCGGCTATCGGGAGCTTTTCGCCGTCTCGTTCTCCGACGAGCTCTTCCTCGCCGCGGGATTCGAGCGCGTCCCGCTCCCCACCTATCCGGAGAAGATCACCCGCTACCAGCAGGTGGACCGGACAGAGATCGAGGTCGGCGAGAAGCACTGCTTCGCGATCCGACTGGGGGCGTAGCGAACGGCCCGGAGGGCGCACCCCCCGGGCCGTTCGGTCGAACCCCCTGCGTCTCGGATCAGACCGGCGGGCGCGGCATCCGCCGTTCGATCCGGACCTCCTCGCCGCCGGGACCCTGCCGACGGATCTCGACCTCGACCTCTTGCTCACCGCGGGGCGCGCCCGGCTGCATCGGCCGGAGAGAGGGCATCCGCTGTCCGGGCTGCATGCGCCGGATCTCCAGCATCGGCTGGCCGCCACGCGGCCTACGCGACTGGCGCATGGCATCTGCCCGGCCACGAGCATAGGCGCGGATCTCGCGCAACTTCTGGCGCTGCGACTCGGTCAGGAGACGCTCCGCCGAGGCGAGCGCGACCGAATCCCGCTGGCGCCACTGCGCCGCCTGCGGCTGGAGGCGCTGGAGCCGCGCGCGCAGGGAGTCCGGGGAGATCGGGCGCTCCTGGCCTCGCGGCTGGAGTGCGCGGCGCTCCCCCTGCATCCGATCCACCATCGCCTTCCGCTCGGCGAAGAGCACACGCTCCATCGAGTCGAGCTGGGTCACCTGGCGCGGGGTGAGCTCCAGCTGGCGGCGGAGGTTGAGCAGGCGGGTCACGCCGGGCTGACGGATCGCATTGCCCTGCCCACCCATGCGCCGGTTCATCTGCCGCCCCATCTGCGGGGCCCGGGACATCACGATGCGCTCCCGGATCTGTGACGGCGAGGCGGGGGGCATCCCAGCGCCAGGTGGGATGGGAGGCGCGGCCGGCTGCGGACGTTGCGCGCTGACCAGGGCCGGAAGGAATGTCAGGGCAAGGATGAGGCATCGCTGAACACGCATCTGTTCTCTCCGAGTGAAAGGCAGCGGCGAAGGCGCCGTTCTGCCAGAGGAGACGCTCCGATCCCTCGGATGTTAAGCCGATGGCGGCGGAGGTCCAGCGCCCCCTATCTTCCGGTCCCGCTCACCCTCAGGTCCCATGACTGCGTTCCACCCCGCCGCTCGCTTCCCTCGCGGCTTCCGCTGCGCCAGCCGCAACGTCGGCCTCAAGCCGGAGGCGAAGGACCTGACCCTCTTCGTGAGCGAGGTCGATGCCGCGGCCGCCGCGGTCTTCACCCGCAATCACTTCCCGGGGGCACCCATCGTCCTGGGCCGTGAGACGATCCGCGGGGGTGTCTTGCGAGCGATCATCGCGAACAGCAAGGTGAGCAACGTCGCCACCGGCGCACGCGGCGTGGAGCATGCGCGGCGGATGGCCGCCGCGGCGGCGGCTGAGCTCGGGACGACCGCCGATCATGTCCTCGTGAGTTCCACCGGGGTGATCGGGGTCCCCCTCCCCATCGAGCGAATCGAGTCCGGGGTGCGCGGGATGGCGGGTGACCTGCAGGACGATCCCCTCGTCGGCGCGGAGGGGATCATGACGACCGACACGCACCCCAAGGCGCTCTCCTGCACCGTCGGCGACGCGACGATCACCTGGGTGGCGAAAGGGTCGGGGATGATCGAACCGAACATGGCGACGATGCTCGCCTACATCTTCACCGACGCCGCGATCCCCGCTCCGACGCTCGACGCGATGCTCCGCACCGCGATCGGACGCTCCTTCAACATGTTGAGCGTCGACACTGACACCAGCACCTCGGATACCTGCGCGATCCTCGCCAACGGACTCGCCGGCCCCGTCGATGAAGGGGCGTTCCTTCAGGCGCTCACCGCCGGCTGCATCCGGATGACGGAGATCCTCGGGCGTGACGGTGAAGGGGCGGAGCACCTCCTGCGTGTCCATGTGCGCGGGGCCCGCGATGATCGCGAGGCGCGCTTCATCGCCAAGGCGGTCCTCAACTCCCCGCTCGTGAAGACGATGGTCCATGGGGCCGACCCGAACGTCGGACGCCTCCTCATGGCGGTCGGGAAGTGCTTCGATTGCACGATCCACCCGGCGAGCACCGAGGCCTGGATCAATGGGTACCAGGTGGTGCGGGGGGGTGAACGCCTCCCCTTCGACGATGCCACGGTCCGGCAGGCGCTCACGGCCGAGGTGGTCGACCTGGAGATCGCCCTCGGGGTCGGGCCGGGGGACGCGACCGCGTACGGGTGCGATCTGACCAAGGGGTACATCGAGGAGAACGCGAGCTACTATTCGAGTTGATGCGTACCGGACTCGATATCGCGGTCATCGGCGGGGGGATCGCCGGGCTCTCGGCGGCCTGGCGCTTGAGCGCCCGCCATCGGGTGACCTTGCTCGAGAAGCACCCGGTGGTCGGGATGGATGCCCACTCGCTCGACCTCCCGCACGACGGCCGCACCGCCCGCGTCGACGTCCCGCTGCGCGTGATCTACGAGGGGTACTACCCGACGCTGATCGGGCTCTATCACGCCCTCGGCGTCCAGCTGGAGCGCACCAACTACGCGGGGTCGTTCAGCACGCTGCATGGGGCGACCTACTTCCGGTACGCCAACTGGATCGTCGGCGGTCGGTCGATCCCGTTGCCCGCACGGCCGTTGGGTGCGCGCGCACTCCGGATCAACCGGGACCTCCTGCGCTTCTACCGGATGGCCCCGACCGCGCTCGCCGACCTCGGTGCGAGCGAAGAACCGTTGGGGAGCTGGCTCGACCGTGCCGGCCTCGGGAGCGACTTCACCGATGGCTTCCTGATCCCGACGTTCGCGGCGGTCTGCACCTGTTCGACGACGGCGGTCCGTGCATACCCGGCTCGGATCATCCTCGACTACCTCACGCGGGGGCTCACCTTCGGCGGGGTGCGCCGGGTGGTCCTCGGGACGCGCGAGGTGGTGCGCCGCCTGACCGAGCCGCTCGCCGAGGTACGATGTGGGGTCGCGGTGCGGCGGATCGCGCCCACGACGGACGGGGTGCAGATCACCTGGGATGGCGGGGCGGCGCGATTCGACCAGGTGGTCCTCGCGACGCAGGCCAACCAGGCGGCGCGGATGCTCGATGCGGGATTCGCGCGGGAGCGGGAGGCTCTCGAGCGCTTCGGCTACGAGTCGAGCGAGGTCGTGGTGCACACCGATCCGCGCCTCGCGCCACGGGATCGGCGGCACTGGGCCCCGGTGAACATGGTGATCGACCCGCAGGGGGATCGGCCGATGGCGACCATCTGGATGAATCGCGTGCAACCCTCGCTCGCGGGGGGCTCCCCCGTCTTCCAGACCTGGAACCCGATCGTGGAGCCCGAGGCGTCGCGCGTCTATGCGCGGGCCAGCTTCGAGCGGCCGATCGTGAATGCGCGCGCCCTTGAGGGGGCGCGGCTCGTCGAGCGACTCCACGGCGACCGGGATCGCCGGCTCTGGTTCGCCGGGTCGTATCTCGGTCCGGGCATCCCGCTCTTGGAGAGCGCGACGGCGACGGCGGCGACGGTCGCCGCGCAGATCGACGACGGCGCGTAACCGCGCGCCCTTCCCCTGACGCCCCGATGGGCGCAGGATTGAACGATCATCCCTTCCTCCTGCGGAGCTCCGATGTCGCGTCTCATCCTGTCACTCGCCCTCCTCCTGTCCGTCACCGTCCCCGGTGCGGCACAGGGGTCCCGTCTCTCCGACGAGCTCGACCGGCGGGTCACGGCGGTGAATCCGCGGGTGGTCAGCTGGCGACGCGACATCCATGCACATCCCGAGCTCGGGATGCAGGAGACGCGTACCGCGGCCCTGGTCGCCGACCATCTCCGGACGCGCGGGATCGAGGTCCGCACGGGGGTCGGTGGGACGGGCGTGGTCGGGGTGCTCAAGGGAGGGAAGCCTGGGAAGGTCGTCGCGCTCCGCGCCGACATGGACGCGCTCCCCGTCACCGAGCTCGTAGACCTCCCCTTCAAGTCGACGGTCCGCACGGTCTGGAATGGTCAGGAGACCGGGGTGATGCACGCCTGCGGGCATGACAATCACGTCGCGATCCTGATGGGGACGGCGGAGGTGCTCGCTGGGATGCGGTCGCAGATCCCTGGCACCGTGGTCTTCCTCTTCCAGCCCGCGGAGGAGGGACCGGGCGGCGCCGAGCCGATGATCCGCGACGGGGCGATGGACAACCCGAAGGTCGATGCGGTCTTCGGCCTGCATGTCTGGCCGGCCCCTGCCGGTGACATCACGGTGCGCAGCGGCCCGACGATGGCGGCCTCGAACGCCTTCCATGTGACGGTGCGTGGCCGTCAGTCGCATGGCGCCGCGCCCTGGGCGGGGGTCGATCCGATCGTCGTCAGCTCGCAGATCGTGACTGCGCTACAGACGGTGGTGAGTCGGCAGGTGAACATCACCGAGCTCCCCGCGATTGTCACGGTCGCGATGTTCCACGGCGGGGTACGTG
>JBMTXT010000110.1:0-6064 GCA_049453775.1 Gemmatimonadaceae bacterium
GAGCCGCAGACCGAGACGGTGTGGCGCCAGGCGGACCGCTACAAGGTCCCGCGCATGATCTTCGCGAACAAGATGGACCGCGTCGGCGCGAACTTCGAGCGCTGCGTCGAGATGATCCGCGATCGCCTGACCAAGGCCGCGCTGCCGATCCAGCTCCCCGTCGGCTCGGGGGAGCTCTTCACCGGCCACATCGACATCATCGAGCGCAAGCAGTACATCTTCGACAACGCGACCCTCGGGAAGACCTTCACGGTCACCGACGTCCCGGCGGAGTTCCACGAGGCGGTCGAGGCGGCGCGCCATGCGCTCATCGACATGGTCGTGGAGCACGACGAGACCCTGATGGAGAAGTACCTGGGGGGCGAGGAGCTCTCCATCGAGGAGATCCGGCACGCGATCCGTGCGGCGACGATCAAGATGAAGTTCGTCCCGATCCTCTGCGGCGCCTCGTTCAAGAACAAGGGCGTGCAGGCGCTGCTCGACGCGGTCATCGACTACCTCCCGGCGCCGATCGACGTGGCGGCCGTCGAGGGGCATGCGCCGCAGCACGATGCGACCCCGGACACGCGCGCCGTCTCCGACGACGCCCCGTTCGCCGCGCTCGCGTTCAAGGTGGCCACCGACCCCTTCGTCGGTCGGTTGACCTTCTTCCGCGTCTACTCCGGCGTCCTCAAGGCCGGTTCGCACGTCTACAACTCGACGAAGGACAAGCGCGAGCGCATCGGGCGGCTCCTGCAGATGCACGCGAACAAGCGTGACGAGATCGAAGAGGTGTACGCCGGCGACATCGCGGCCGCCATCGGGCTCAAGGACACGCGGACCGGTGACACGCTCTCGGATGAGAGCCACCCGATCATCCTCGAGGCGATGAAGTTCCCGACGCCCGTGATCGACGTCGCGGTCGAGCCGAAGACCAAGGCCGACCAGGACAAGATGGGCATCGCGCTCAACAAGCTCGCGGAGGAGGATCCGACCTTCCGCGTGCACACCGATGCCGAGACGGGCCAGACGATCATCTCCGGGATGGGCGAGCTCCACCTCGAGATCATCGTCGACCGCATGATGCGCGAGTTCAAGGTCGAGGCGAACGTCGGGCGTCCGCAGGTCGCCTATCGGGAGACGATCAAGAAGCGCGTCGACAAGGTCGAAGGGAAGTTCATCCGGCAGTCGGGCGGCAAGGGCCAGTACGGACACGTCGTCATCAACGCGATGCCGGCGGAGCCCGGACAGGGCTACGTCTTCGAGGACAAGATCACCGGCGGCGTCATCCCGCGGGAATACATCAAGCCGGTCGAAGAGGGGATCCGCGAGGCGCTCGAGAACGGCGTGCTCGCCGGCTACCCGATGGTCGACGTGAAGGTCGAGCTCGTCTTCGGGTCGTACCATGACGTCGACTCGAGCGAGATGGCGTTCAAGATCGCGGGGTCGATGGCCATCAAGGACGCGGCGCGGAGCGCGCAGGCCGTCATCCTCGAGCCGATGATGAAGGTCGAGGTCGTCAGCCCCGACCAGTTCATGGGCGACGTGCTCGGCGATATCTCCTCGCGGCGCGGCAAGATCGGGGGGATGACCCAGCGCGGCGAGGCCCAGGTGATCGGCGCCACCGTCCCGCTCTCCGAGATGTTCGGCTATTCCACGCGGCTCCGCTCGATGACGCAGGGGCGTGCCGTGTACTCGATGGAGTTCTCACACTACGAGGAGGTCCCCAAGGCGAAGGCCGAGGAGATCATCTCGAAGCAGAAGTAAGGCGCGTTGTAGGCAGTTCGATCGTTCCCTCGCAGTTCATCACCAGTACCCTTTCTTTCAGGACGCATCATCATGGCCAAGGCAAAGTTCGAGCGGACCAAGCCGCACGTGAACGTGGGCACCATCGGCCACGTCGACCACGGCAAGACCACCACCACGGCCGCCCTGACCAAGATCTCGGCGGACAAGGGGTTCGGCACCAAGTACGTCGCCTATGACGAGGTCGCGAAGGCGTCCGAGTCGCAGGGGCGTCGCGATGCCACCAAGATCCTCACGATCGCGACCTCGCACGTCGAGTACGAGACCGCGAACCGGCACTACGCGCACGTCGACTGCCCCGGGCACGCCGACTACGTGAAGAACATGATCACGGGCGCCGCGCAGATGGACGGCGCGATCCTCGTGGTGTCGGCCGTCGACGGCCCGATGCCGCAGACCCGTGAGCACATCCTCCTGGCCCGCCAGGTGAACGTGCCCCGCATCGTGGTCTTCCTCAACAAGTGCGACCTCGTCGAGGACGCCGAGCTCCTCGACCTCGTCGAGCTCGAGGTCCGCGAGCTGCTCTCGAAGTACGGCTACGACGGCGACAACGCCCCGGTGATCCGTGGCGCCGCGGTCCGCGCGATCGAGGGCGACCAGAAGTGGATCGACAAGATCCAGGAGCTGTACGACGCGCTCGACACGTACATCCCGGAGCCGGTCCGCGAGGTCGACAAGCCCTTCCTCCTCCCGGTCGAAGACGTCTTCTCGATCACCGGCCGCGGCACCGTCGCGACCGGCCGTATCGAGCGCGGCAAGTGCAAGGTCGGTGAGGAGCTCGAGTTCGTGGGCTACAACTCCGACAAGAAGACGATCGTCACGGGCGTCGAGATGTTCCGCAAGCTCCTCGACGAGGGCTTCGCCGGCGACAACGTCGGGCTCCTCCTCCGCGGCATCGACAAGAAGGACATCGAGCGCGGCATGGTGCTCGCCAAGCCCGGCTCGATCAAGCCGCACACGAAGTTCCAGGCCGAGGTGTACGTCCTCACGAAGGAAGAGGGGGGCCGCCACACGCCGTTCTTCAAGGGCTACCGCCCGCAGTTCTACTTCCGCACGACCGACGTGACCGGCGCGATCGAGCTCCCCGCGGGGACCGAGATGGTGATGCCGGGCGACAACGTGCAGATGACGATCGAGCTCATCATCCCGATCGCGATGGAGGAGCAGCTCCGCTTCGCCATCCGTGAGGGCGGCCGCACCGTCGGTGCAGGCGTGGTGACCAAGATCCTCGCCTAACCAAGAACCCCCCCCCGCCTCCAGTGGAGACCTCATGGCTGGACGTATTCGTATCCGTCTCAAGGCGTTCGATCACGCGGTGATCGACCAGGCCTCGGCGGACATCGTGCGGACCGCGGAGAAGACGGGGGCGCAAGTCTCCGGGCCGATCCCGCTCCCCACGAAGACGCAGCGGTGGACCGTGCTCCGGTCGCCCCACGTCGACAAGAAGTCGCGTGAGCAGTTCGAGCTCAAGACGCACAAGCGGGTGATCGACATCCTCGATTCCCGGGCCCAGACGGTGGACGCGCTGACGAAGCTCGATCTCCCGGCGGGCGTGGACGTCGAGATCAAGGTGGAATAGGGCGACAGGATGAAGGCAGAAGGCTCAAGGCGTGAAGCGCCTGTTTCTAGCCTCCAGCCATGAGCCTTCATCCCGAGCCCGACAGTCCTCCGGTCGCAACGGGCACCGCATCCCGCGAGCCTGGGCCGTGACTAACCAAGTGAGAGTGCAATGATCGGAATCATTGGCAAGAAGCTGGGGATGACCCAGATCTTCGACGAGGCGGGGATGCAGATCCCCTGCACCGTGGTGGAGGCCACGCCGAATCCCGTCACGAAGGTCGTGACGCCGGAGCAGGCGGGGTTCGCCTCGGTGGAGCTCGGCTATGGCGCGCAGCGGACCGCGCGCGAGTCGAAGAAGGGGGAGCGCACGCCGAAGGGGCGTCGCGCGACGCAGGCGGAGCTCGGGCATGCGAAGAAGGCCGGCCTCGAGGCCGCGCCGGCGGTGCTCCGCTCCTTCCGGCTCGATGATGCGCCCGGGAAGGACGCCCCGGTGCCGACCTACGCGGTCGGCGACGTCGTGAAGGTCGACATCTTCGCCGTCGGGGAGATGGTGAAGGTGACCGGCACGTCGAAGGGGCGCGGGTTCCAGGGCGTGGTGAAGCGCTACGGCATCGGCGGTGGGCCGAACACCCACGGCAACACGAAGCACCGGCGGCCGGGCTCGGTCGGACCGGGCACCGATCCCTCGCGCGTCATCAAGGGGAAGAAGATGCCGGGCCACTACGGCGCCGCGCGTCACACGCAGGCCAACCTCCGCGTCGAGAAGGTCGACGCCGAGCGCAATCTGATCTACATCCGCGGTAGCGTCGCCGGCCCGACCAACGGGATCGTCCTCGTCCGCAAGCAGGGTTAACCGATGTCCGAGACGACCAACTTCGAGGCGGCGGCCTACACGGCGCTCGGCACCCCGCGCGATCGCGTGGCGCTGCCGGGCACGACGTTCGACGGCACCGTCAACCTGCCGGTGATGCACCAGGCGGTGAAGGCGTACCTCGCCAACCAGCGCCAGGGCACGCACGCGACCAAGACCCGCCGCTGGGTGGTGGGTGGCAATCAGAAGCCATGGAAGCAGAAGGGGACCGGCCGCGCCCGTCAGGGCTCGACCCGCGCCCCGCACTTCGTGGGCGGTGGCACGGTCTTCGGGCCGCAGCCGCGCAGCTACGAGCAGACCCTCCCGAAGGGAGTGAAGGCACTCGCGCGGAAGAGCGCGCTCAACGCCCGGGC
Organism: Gemmatimonadaceae bacterium; assembly: GCA_049453775.1. GTDB lineage: Bacteria > Gemmatimonadota > Gemmatimonadetes > Gemmatimonadales > Gemmatimonadaceae > Pseudogemmatithrix. The sequence goes on from JBMTXT010000110.1 coordinate 4,570, forward strand.
CCGCGAGGGGGCGCTCCTGGTGATCGACCGCTTCGCCTTCGAGAAGCCGAAGACGACGCAGGTCGCGCAGCTCCTCGCGCGCCTCGAGCTCCTCGGGCGCAAGGTACTGATCCTCACCAACGGCCATCAGCCGATGGTGTACCTCAGCGGCCGCAACATCCCGAACGTCCGCATCGCGGCGTATGGCGACGTGACCACGTATGACGTGGTCTGGTCGGATGTGGTGCTCGTCGAGGCCGGCGCGATCGGCCAGACGCTCGCGCCGGTGACCGAGTCGGCGGCGCCGGTCAAGGTCAAGAAGGCTCCGGCCAAGGCGAAGGCGCCGAAGGCGGAGGCGAAGGCCGAGAAGAAGGCGCCGGCCAAGAAGGCGGCGGCGAAGGCGGCCGCGAAGCCGGTGGCCAAGGCGGCGGCGAAGAAGGCGCCGGCCACGAAGGCCGCCAAGAAGAAGGGGGAGTAACCGATGCCGACCATGATCCGCACCATCGTCCGTCCGCTCGTGACCGAGAAGACCTCGGCCGCGTATCAGGACCGTGGTGAATACACGTTCGAAGTCCACCCGGACGCGACCAAGACCACCATCAAGGCGGCGATCGAATCGCTGTTCGGGGTGACGGTCACGGGCGTCTGGACCTCGCAGCAGCGCGGCAAGCCCCGGCGGGTCGGGGGGAGCGCGGGGCTGCGTCCACGCTGGAAGAAGGCCATCGTGACGCTGAAGGCCGGCGACTCGATCGCGATCTTCGAGGGCTGATCACCATGGGTATCCGTCAATTCAAGCCGGTGAGCGCCGCGACGCGGTTCCGTTCCGTGTCGGACAACGACGTCATCACCCGTTCGACGCCGGAGAAGTCGCTGACCGAGCCGCTCAAGAAGAGCGGCGGGCGCGACAATCACGGCCACATCTCGATGCGGCGCCTGGGCGGTGGCCACAAGCGCAAGTACCGCATCATCGACTTCAAGCGGAACAAGTTCGGCCAGGTCGCGACGGTCGAGCACATCGAGTATGACCCGAACCGCTCCGCGCGCATCGCGCTCGTGGTCTACGGGGACGGGGAGAAGCGCTACATCCTGCATCCCAAGGGGCTCGCCGTCGGCGACACCGTGGTGAGCGGGAAGGGCGCGGACATCCGCACGGGCAACGCGCTGCCGCTCCGCGAGGTGCCGCTCGGCACCGCGGTGCACAACGTCGAGCTCAAGCCGGGGAAGGGCGGCCAGATGGCCCGCTCGGCCGGGACCAGCGTCCAGGTCGTCGCGAAGGAGGGGGAGTACGTCACCCTCCGCATGGCGTCGACCGAGATGCGCATGGTGCACGGCGACTGCCTTGCCACGATCGGCGAGGTCGGCAACGCCGAGCATGAGCTGATCTCTTGGGGCAAGGCGGGCAAGACGCGCTGGATGGGGCGTCGCCCGAAGGTTCGTGGTGAGGTCATGAACCCGGTGGACCACCCGCACGGTGGCCGCACGCGCGGCGGCCGGAACGTGGTGAGCCCCTGGGGCA
>JBMTXT010000111.1:0-5749 GCA_049453775.1 Gemmatimonadaceae bacterium
GACCGAAGAGGGCGTTGTCCTGCACCCAGGCGACGAAGGGGGAGACGTAGTTCAGTGAGCCGGCGCCGACGATCGAGTCGAGATAGAACCCGGTGGAGAGCCCCGCGTTGAAGTCGAGCCCCTGGCTGATGTACATCAGGGAGCGATCGACGTTTTGGAAGGTCGCCCCATACTCGAACCGCGTGAAGCGATTGAGGGGGTAGATCCCGTTCGCGAAGGCACTGCGCGCGATGAACCGCGCGAGGACCTGGGTCTGTACGAACTGGCCACTACCGAACTGTTGTTGTTGCTGGGCCGTGAGGAAGAAGAAGGGCTGCTGCTGCACCCCCGCCTGATATTGGAGGCGGCCGGCGAGGTTGGTGTACTCCACGAAGAGCTGCGCCTCGGAGAGGCGGCCGTTCACCCCGCCCGCGAGGGCGAGCCGTTCATTGCCCAGCAGGTCGGAGAGGATGATCGCCGTGCCGCCGTACACCCCGCGGCCGAAGTTGTCTTGGGCGTACCCGATCTGGGGCCGCATCACCGCCTCGGGACGGAGCTTGCCGCGGTACCGCTGGCTGCCGAACGAGCTCGCCGCAGGGAGGCTCAGGGTCGCACTGTCGAGCAACGCCGCGACGGAGATCCCGCGCCGCTCCGGCGGCGGGAGGAGTGCGGGCGGACGAAGGCCCCCCGCGCCGCGATAGAGGCTCCGACTCCGCCGCATCGCCGGCGGTGCGGCCTGCGCGGCGGCGATGCTGTCCGCCATCCCCTGCGCGAGGCGCTTGAGCCGGTCTTCGGCGGCGCGCGCGGTCGAGTCGGTCGGCGGGGCGTCCACCGCGAGCACCGGGAGCGGGGCACGATAGGGCTGCTTCTTGAGCTGGCGCGGGTTCACCACGCTCCAGATCGTGAAGTTGCCGTCGTCCATATAGGTGAAGGCGAGCTTGTCGGCATCGCGCGCCCAGGTCATCGCGGGGCTGTGCTCGGTGAGGGAGAGGATCCCGCCGATGAAGCGCGACAACTGGTAGTGCTCCTGCTCCGCCAGGTCATACAGGAAGAGCTGGGGGATCCCCGTCCGATCCGAGATGAAGGCGAGCGACTTCCCGTCCGGCGCCCACATCGGGTTCAGGTTCTTCCCCGCCTGTCCCGGCAGCGTGGTGATCGTCTCGGTGGCGAGGTCGAGCACACTGATCCGCCACGGACCGAGACGCAGCGACGCGAGATCGCTCTGCGGGCCACGCTCGCTCGCGAAGGCGATCTGCCGTCCGTCGGGGGACCACTGCGGCATCAGGTCGCCGTAGGGGTCGTTGGTGAGCCGGACGAGGTTCTTCCCATCCGCGTCGATCACGTAGAGATCGGAGAGGCCGCCTTGCGATCCGCTGAAGACGATCTGCCGACTGTCTGGGGACCAGGTGGGCCCCATCATCGACTGCAGCGGGGTGTCGAGCCGGCGCACCACGCGCTTCCGCTTGAGGTCGTAGAGGTACAGGACGTCCTTGCCTTTCCGCTGGGCGGTGAAGGCGAAGAGGCGACCATCGGGGGAGAACGATCCCTGCGAATACAGGAAGCGAAGCTCCTCGAACTCGGGATCGAGCGTGCTCTGCGTCAACCGCGTGATCCGCTTCCCCGTGGTCGCGTCCGCGAGATAGAGGTCGAGGAAGACCTCGGCGCGCAGGAGGCTGCCCGACGAGATGTAGGCGATCTGCTTCCCGTCGGGGGAGAGGGCCGGCGCGATGTAGACGGGGATCACCCCCCCCGTGCGCCGCTCGTTGAGGAGGGGGGAGGCGGTCCGCCGCGGGCGCTCCAATGCCGCCACCTGCGGGAGGTACTGCTGTTGCACCTCCTCCTTCCACTCGTCGCCCAGGTCCTCGAGGGAGAGGCCGGTGTACCGACGGAAGGCCCGGTCGACCCCGAGGCTCGGGGTCGCGTTCATGATCTCACCGATCACCTCGTCCCCCCAGCGGCGCCCCACGTACTGCCAGAGCGCCTCACCGAAGCGGTACGGGAAGAACATGTCGGGGCGGTCGGTCATCATCTCGACCGACGGGATGTTCCCGTTGAGCGCCGCGTCGCGCATCACCGCATCGGTGTACGGATGCGTCGGCCCGATCGAGAGGTACTCCGCCATCCCTTCCACGTACCAGAGCGGGGGATTCACCTGCGCCAGCGTCTCCATCCCCGCACCGGCCTGTCCGCGCGCGAAGATGTCGTACTGGAAGACGTGCACCATCTCGTGCGTGAGCACATGCTCCGCCTCGCCGAGGTCCCCGGCGAAGAAGAACATGTTGCGCTGCCGGAGCGCATCGGTGACGCCGCCGGTCCCCTCGCCGAGGTCGCCCAAGACGTTGTTCTGCGCGAACTCCGCGCGGGAGCCGAAGATGATGATCGGCTTCCGCTCCTTAAACGTGTGGTTGAGGAGGCGCGAGAGGCGCGCGTAGGAGCGCTCCGCCATCTGCCCGGTGAGGCGCGCGGCCTCCAGGAGCTCCGGGTAGTAGTGGATGTCGAAGTGCTCGGTCGTGAGCACCTGCCACTCGAAGGTCCGGAACTGGACGTGGTTCTGACCAAAGTACCCGCCTTGCGCGCCGGCGGGGGCCGCCAGCGAGAGGGCGAGGGTCAGCGCGAGGGCGAGGCGACGACCGTAGCGGCGCATCGGGACTCCGTCAGGCGGCGGGGAGGGGGACGGCCGGGGCATCGCCCCAGAGCCGTTCCAACTGATAGAACTGGCGAAGCGTGGGATGGAAGAGATGGACCACGAAATCGACGTAGTCGAGGAGGACCCACCGGCCCTGCTCGAGCCCCTCGACCGACTGCACCTGCAGGCCGTCGGCCTTGAGGGCCTCGATGACGCGTTGGGCGCTGGAGCGCACATGGGTGTCGGAGGTGCCGCTGGCGACGAGGAAGTAATCGGCCATGTCGGTCACGCCTCGCAGATCGAGGCACACGACGTCCTGCGCCTTGGCGTCGCCAAGGGCGACGGCGGCGCGCTGGACGGCGCGGAGGACGTCAGCGGGAGCGGTGACCACAGGGGTAAGCTACCGAACCCGCTGACGCCGGAAAGGTTCCGCGGCGGCTCAGCCCTTGATGACCCAGACCTTGATCTCGGGCTTGACGTCGGCGTGGAGCCGGATGGCGACCTTGTAGACGCCGAGCGCCTTGATGGGCTCGTGCAGGTCGATCATCCGCTTCTCGACCTCGGTATAGCCCTGGGCCTCGAGCTGCTGGGCGATGTCGCCGGCCGTCACCGACCCGAAGAGCTTCCCCTCCTCGCCGACCTTGGCGGAGAAGGTGAGCGAGACCTCGGCCAGGCGATCGGCGATCACCTGGGCGGCGTCGCGGCGCGCCTTCTCGGCGGCCTCGAGCCGCTCCTTCTCCTGGGCGATGCGCTTCTTGTTCCCGGGGGTCGCCTCATAGGCCACGCCGCGCGGGAGGAGGAAATTGCGGGCATAGCCGGCGGAGACGTCCACGATGTCCCCGGGATGTCCGAGGTTGTCGACCGCCTGGCGAAGAATGACTTCCATGGTTCACTCCGAACGTTGGGATTCACGCCGCGTCGCGCGGCGCCAGTCGAACCAGGTGTCGCCGAGCCCGAGGGTCAGCGCCACCGCCCCGACCACCGGCCAGAAGAGGAGCGTCAGCAGCAGATACACCGCCGACATCCACCGGCCTGGAGCCAGGTACCACATCAGCACGCCGACCCCCCGCAGGGCGTACAGTGCACCGAAGAACAGCGTCAGGTCGAGCCCCACGATGCGGAGCGCCCCCGAGACGGGGAGGGCCAGCAACGCGAGTCCAGCGACCATCCCCCAGACGAGGGCGTCCGGGAACCGCAGCGCGCGCAGCGCGGCGAGCGGGGGGCCGAGTCGCACCGTCGCAACCCGATGGTAGATGGCCCACCCAAGGGCCATCGCGACCATCCCCTGCAGCGCCAGCATCGCGAGGAAGAGCTGGCGGGCGGGTCCCGGCACCAGCGCGAGCTGCCGTTCCACCGTCCGACTCGACTCCTCCCAGGTGGGGGAGTCGCCCATCACCTCCTGCCATTCGGGGGTAGCCGTCATCGCCTGCCACTCCCGCATGGCGCCCACCGCACGCCGACCAATCTCCTCACTCACCAACGCGATCGCTCCCGTCCACCCACCCGGGACCATCGCGATGAGCACCGCCCCGATCCCCAGCGCCGCCCCGAGGGCCACAAGGGCCTTCGGGAGGAAGGGGCCCCGTCCGGGGAGCACCGCGGTGCTCGCGCCGAACGTCACCGCCAAGAGGACCGACCATCCGACCACGAACGCGTCGTAGGCCGTCCCACGCTGACTCGCCCGCCAGAGGATCCAGCAGGCGACCACCCCCCAGAGGAGGGCGAGGATGCCGCGTCCTCCCTGCCGCCACCCCGCGAGGGCCAATGCCGCCGCGAGCGGGGCGAGGAGCACCACCGGGTCGACGATCGGGATCACCACGCGCAGGAGCGGGATCGCCGGCAGGATCGCCAGCGCGAGGAGGACGAGGACGATCCGTCCCCAGCCCCGCTCCCGAGGCGGCTCGATCGGCTCCGCCTCCGGGCCCATCCCTTACTGCGCGGTGTGACCGCGCGTGTACGGGAGGAGCGCCAGGTAGCGCGCCTTCTTGATCGCCTTCGCCAACTGCCGCTGATGACGGGCGTCCACGCCGCTCAACCGGCTCGGGAGGATCTTCCCATTGTCGGAGATGAAGCGGGCGAGGAAACGCTCGTCCTTGTAATCGATGAACCGGATGCCGGCCTCGGTGACCGGGCAGACCTTACGGGAACGGCGCATGGTTTACTCCTCGTCCTCGTCGTCGTCCTCATCGCGCGCCCGGCGGGCGGCGAGCTGCTCTTCGGTCATCGGCGGGGCGCCGAGCTCGTGCTCATGGACCGAGATCAGATAGCGGATCACACTCTCGTCGAGCTTCAGCGCACGCTCAAACTCGGGGAGGACCTTCCCCTCGGCGGTGAAGCGGGCGACCACGTAGTAGCCGGTCTCCTTGCTGCCGATCTTATAGGCGAGCTGGCGACGGCCCCAATGGTCGAGCGTGACGGGCGTGGTGGTGCCGAGGAGCGCATGATGCTTGTCGAGCCGCTCGGCGATGGCGGCGTCTTCGAGTCCGGCGTCGAAGATGTACACCGCCTCGTATTCACGAGACACTGTGGCAATCCTCCTTTGGTCGTGATCGCCCACCGCGGGTTGCCGACGCGGCGGGAGGCTGGGCGCGCGGGCCGGCACTGGCCGACCCTGGGAAACGCGCGTTTGTGGAAAGCCCCGAATGATAGGGGTTTCGGTAGGGAGAGTCAACTTAGGGCTGAAGGCTCAAGGCTGGAAGCTGAAAGCTTTAAGCCTTCAGCCTTCAGCCTTCAGCCTCTTCACACATTGAACTTGAACAGGACCACGTCCCCGTCCTGCATCACGTACTCCTTCCCCTCGCTCCGGACGACCCCCTTCTCCTTGGCCCCTTTCCATCCCCCATTCGCCAGGAAATCGGCGAAGCTGACGGTATCGGCCTTGATGAACCCCCGCTCGAAGTCGGTGTGGATCACCCCGGCCGCCTTGGGCGCCGTGTCCCCGACCTTGATGGTCCAGGCCCGGACCTCCTTCTCGCCGGCGGTGAAGTAGGTCTGGAGTCCGAGGAGGGCGTACCCCCCGCGGATCAGGCGGTCGAGCCCCGCCGACTCGAGCCCGAGTGAGCTCAGGAAGTCGGCCCGGTCCTCCGGGGGGAGCTCCGCGAGCTCCGACTCGATCTTGGCGGAGAAGGGGACGACCTGCGCGGG
>JBMTXT010000112.1:0-5643 GCA_049453775.1 Gemmatimonadaceae bacterium
ATGCCACCTGTCGTCTCAGCCATTTAGAACTCCAACCCGCCTGCGCGGGCTCCGTCGGCCACCGCCTTCACGCGGCCGTGATACTGGTATCCACCGCGGTCGAACACGACCTTCGTGATCCCCGCCTCCTTCGCCCGCTCCGCGATGCGCTTCCCCACCTCGGTCGACTTCTCCGTCTTCTTCCCGGTGAGGCCCGCATCGGTCACCGTCACCAAGGTGTGCTGCCGGACATCGTCCACCAACTGCGCCGACATGTGCTTCAGCGACCGGAAGATCACCAGACGCGGCCGCTCGGCCGTGCCCGCCACCTTCGCCCGCACGCGGATGTGACGACGGGCACGCAGTCCGGCCCGCGTCTTCGGTACTCGCTTCCCAGGCATTACTTACCTCCCGCCTTACCGGCCTTCCGCCGGATGATCTCGCCCGCATACTTGATCCCCTTGCCCTTGTACGGCTCGGGGGGACGCAGCAAGCGGATCTCCGCTGCGACCTGACCCACTTTCTCCTTATCGACGCCCTCGATCACGACCTGCGTCGGCTGCGGCGCGGAGAGCTTGATCCCCGCGGGCGCCTTGAACTGGATCTGGTGCGAGAAGCCGAGGGCGAGCTGGAGCCCGAACGGCTTCACCTCCGCCTTGAACCCGACCCCCGTGATCTCGAGCTGCTTCGAATAGCCCTTCGAGACCCCTTCCACCATGTTGGCGATCAGGGTGCGCGAGAGCCCGTGCAGCGACTTGTGCAGCGGCTCGTCCGACGGGCGCGTCACCGTGAGGGTGTTCCCATCGATCGTGACCGTGAGGTCGGGGTTGATCGTCCGCGAGAGCTCCCCCTTGGGGCCCTTCACCTGGACCGTGTTCCCCTGCAGCGTGACCGTGACACCCGCCGGGATCGTCACCGGCAACTTTCCGATACGTGACATGTCGGCGGCCCCTTACCAGACGTAGGCGAGGAGTTCACCACCGGTCCGCGCGGAGCGCGCCTGCCGGTCGGTCATGAGCCCCTGCGAGGTGCTCAGGATCGCGACGCCCAGCCCGTTGCGCACGCGCGGGATCTCCCCCGCCCCGACGTAGCGCCGGAGCCCCGGGGTGGAGACCCGCTGCAGCTCGCGGATGACCGGCGTGCCGCCGGCATACTTGAGCGCGACGCGGAGGACCTTCTTCCCTTCCTCGGTCTCGACGGTCTTATAGTCCGTGATGAAGTTCGACTCCTTGAGGAGTCGCGCGATCTCGGCCTTCAACTTGGACGCCGGGATGTCCACGCGGCGATGCTTCGAACCGACAGCATTGCGGATCCGCGTGAGCATATCGGCGATCGGGTCAGTCATGCTCATGGTACGGCTCGTGCTCCTCTGGTTTCCGGCGCGCGCCGGACCTGGAAGGAAGTCAAGGAGTGGTTCCCGGCGCAGAGGGCGACCGGGCCTGCTCCCATGGGAACTACCAGCTCGCCTTGCGGACGCCCGGGATCAACCCCTGCAGCGCCATCTCGCGGAAGGCGATACGGCTCAACCCGAAGGTCGAGATGTAGGCGCGGCTGCGGCCGGTCATCTGGCAGCGGTTGCGCACGCGGGCCTTCGCCGAGTTGCGCGGCAGCTTCTGCAACGCGACCTGGGCGGCCCGCTTCTCGTCGTCCGAGGCCTTGGGGCTGCGGACGGTGTCGGCGAGCGCCTGCCGCTTGGCGGCGTGCTTCGCCGCCAGCTGCTTGCGCCGCTCGTTCTTCTCGATGGTGCTCTTCTTGGCCATGGTCTCCTCAGCCCTGCACGACGATCGGCTTGTCATCACCACGGAACGGCATCCCGAGCTCGCGCAGGAGCGCGAAGGCGATGTCGTCCCGGTCGGTCGTGGTGACGAAGGTGATGTCCATCCCGTGGATCTGCTCCACGAGATCGTAATTGATCTCCGGGAAGATCATCTGCTCCTTGACCCCGAGGCTGTAGTTGCCGCGGCCGTCGAAGGAGCGGGTGTTCAGCCCGCGGAAATCGCGGATGCGCGGGATCGCCGTCGAGATGAAGCGATCGAGGAACTCCCACATGCGCGCCCCGCGCAGCGTCACCGCCACGCCGATCTCCTGCCCTTCGCGCTGCCCGTAGTTCGCGATCGACTTCTTCGCCTTGGTGCGCATCGGCTTCTGCCCGGTGATCGTCGCCACCTCATCGACGATCGCGTCGAGCACCTTGGGCTGCTTGATCGCCTCCCCCATGCCGACGTTGAGCGTGATCTTCTCGAGCGTGGGGACCTGATGCGGGTTCGTGAGGCCGAACTGCTGCATCAGCCGCGCGCGCACGGTCTGCACGTAGTAGGTATGCAGGCGCGGCGTCGGGACCGGCAGCCCCGCCCCCGCATGCTCCTTGGGGAGCATCGAGGCGCGCTTCTCGCCCGCCCCGGCGCCACCCTTCTTCTGGCCCTGCTGCTTCGTCGTTGCCATGTCTCAGTCCTCGGTCAGCGGCGGGCGGGGATCGCTTCCCCGCTCTTGGCGCTGACGCGCTCCTTCGTGCCGTCGGCGTCGATCCGGGCGCGGACGCGCACCGGCTTCCCCGACTTCGGGTCGAGCAGCATCACGTTCGACACCGCGACCGGGGCCGGCATCTCGATGATGCCCGACTGCTCCTCGGCCGTGCGCGCCCGCCGATGCTTCTTCACGATGTTGATCCCCTCGATCGTCACCCGCCCCGTCTTGAGATGGACGCGGATGACCTTCCCTTCCTTCCCCTTGTCGTCCCCGCGCATCACGCGCACGGTGTCGCCACGGGTGATGTGCATCGCGGTGCGCTCGGCGTTCCGGGCATGGCGCGTGACGTTCTTCTGGCCGCGCGTCTTGCGATAGGTCAGGATGCGCATGTCAGAGCACCTCGGGGGCGAGGGAGACGATCTTCATGTACCGCTTCTCGCGCAGCTCACGCGCCACGGGGCCGAAGATACGCGTGGCCCGCGGCTCGCCCTTGTCATCGATGATGACGACGGCGTTCTCGTCGAAGCGGATGTAGGTGCCGTCCTTTCGGCGCGTCTCCTTGACGGTCCGGACGACGACGGCCTTGGCCACATCGGACTTCTTGACGGTGCCGTTCGGGAGCGCGTCCTTCACCGCCACGACGACCTTGTCGCCGAGGCCGGCATACCGGCGGCGCGTGCCGCCGAGGACGCGGATCACGAGGGCCTTCTTGGCCCCCGAGTTGTCCGCGACCTTCACCACAGATTCCTGTTGGATCATCGGTCAGTTCCTCAGCGCGCGCGTTCGACGATCTCGAGCAACCGCCACCGCTTGTCCTTCGACAGCGGGCGGGTCTCGACGATCCGGACGGTGTCGCCGACCTTCGCCGAGTTCTGCTCGTCGTGCGCCTTCAGGCGCTTGGTTCGCGTCACCATCTTCCCGTACACCGGGTGCGGCACGCGACGCTCGATCGCGACCACGACGGTCTTGTCCATCTTATCGCTCACCACGAGCCCCTGGCGCGTCTTACGCGCCGGGCGGGTGGCTGCGGCATGCTTCACGGTCTCTGCCATCAGGTCTCCTCGCGCGCGGTCAGCGCGCGGCCTCCGTCAACTGCCGGAGTACGGTCTGCAGCCGGGCGATGTCGCGCCGGATGGTGCGCAGCCGGAGCGGATTGCTCAGCGGCTCGGTCGCGCTGCGGAAGCGCAGGTTGAAACGCTCCCGCTCCAGCTCCGCCACGCGCGCTTCGATCTCGCTGGCGGTCAGCTTGCGGATTTCCTCAGCCTTCATCGCTCGACGCCTCCTCACGGGCCACGAACTTCGTCTTGACGCCGAGCTTCGCCGAGGCGAGCCCGAGCGCCTTCTGGGCGATCTCCTTGGAGACCCCCTCGATCTCGAACAACACCCGGCCCGGCTTCACCACCGCCACCCAGAGCTCCGGCGATCCCTTGCCCTTGCCCATGCGGGTCTCGGCCGGCTTCTTCGTGACCGGCTTATCGGGGAAGATCCGGATCCAGACCTTGCCGCCGCGCTTGATGTGACGCGTCAGCGCCACACGGCTGGCCTCGATCTGGCGGGCCGTCACCCACCCCGGCTCCAACGCCTGGAGCCCGAAGGTCCCGAACGCCACGGTCGCGCCACGCGTGGCCAACCCGGTCGTCCGACCCTTGAACATCTTGCGGAACTTGACGCGCTTCGGTGCGAGCATCGGTCAGATCTCCTTACGCGTCCGAGGAGTACGTGTTGCCACGCCGCCCCTCGACGATCTCGCCCTTGAAGACCCACACCTTCACACCGATGGTGCCGAAGGTGGTCTTCGCCGTCGAGGTCGCATAGTCGATGTCGGCGCGGAGGGTGTGGAGCGGCACGCGCCCCTCGTGATACCCCTCCACCCGCGCGATCTCGGCGCCGCCCAAGCGGCCCGAGCACTTCACCTTGATGCCTTCGGCGCCCATCCGCATCGCCGCCTGCACCGCCTTCTTCATGGCGCGACGGAACGAGATGCGCTGCGCGAGCTGGGCGGCGATGTTGTCCGCGACGAGCTGCGCCTCGATCTCCGGGCGCTTGATCTCCTCGACGTTGACCCCGACCTCCTTGCCCGTCAGCTGCTGGAGCTCGGTCTTGAGCTCCTCGACCGCCTGGCCCTTCTTGCCGATGACGACGCCCGGACGCCCGGTGTGGATCGTCACGACCACCTTCCCCGGCTTGCGCTCGATCGTGACGTCGGCGATCGCCGCGCCACCGAGCCGCGCCTTGAGATACTTCCGGAGGAGCGCATCCTCCTTCAGCAGCGCGGGGATCTCCTTGGTGGCGAACCACGTGGAGCGCCAGTCCCGCGACACCCCGAGGCGGAAGCCGATCGGATTGGTCTTCTGTCCCATTATCGCCCTTCCTTCTCGGCCACGACGATCTCGACGTGGCTGGTTCGCTTGATGACCGGGGTCGCCCGGCCCATGGCCGCCGGCGTCCACCGCTTGAGCTTCGGCCCCTCGTTCACGATGGCGTGCTTCACGTACAGCGCGTCGACGTCGAGCGCCGTGTTCGCCGTCCGCGCCGCCTGCTCGGCATTCGCCACGGCCGAGGCGAGCACCTTGGAGATCTGCGTCGCCGCATGCTTCTTCGAGAACTTCAGCATCGCCAGCGCGTCATTGACGCCCAAGCCACGGATCTGGTCGATGACCAGCCGCATCTTGTAGGGCGACTGCCGCGTGGTGCGCTGGATCGCGCGTGCTTCCGTCATGGTCACTTCCCTCCCTTCGCCGGGGCCGCCGCGGGCGCCGCCTTCTTGTCCGTCTTGTTGTTGCCGCTATGGCCACGGAAGAGGCGCGTCGGGGCGAACTCGCCGAGCTTGTGCCCGACCATGTTCTCCGTGACGTACACCGGGATGAACTTGTTCCCGTTGTGCACCGCGAAGGTGTGCCCCACGAACTCCGGGATCACCGTGCTCGCGCGCGACCAGGTCTTGACGACCTTCTTCTCGTTCTTGGCGTTCATCTGGAGCACCCGCTTGAGGAGCGCTTCCTGGATGAACGGGCCCTTCTTGATGGAACGTGACATGTCTGGATTCCTCGATCAGCTCTGGGTGGCCTTGCCGCGCTTCCGGCCACGGACGATCAGACGCTGCGACGCCTTCTTGGTGTTGCGCGTCTTGACGCCCTCCTTCTTGCCCCAGGGGCTCACCACGTTCCGGCCGCCGCGCGTGCGGCCACCGTGCGGGTG
>JBMTXT010000113.1:0-5622 GCA_049453775.1 Gemmatimonadaceae bacterium
GCTGGAGGAGGGCGTTGCGCTGGCGCAGCACCCGTTCGACATCGGCACGCATGCGCTCGTACCGGGGGGGCAGCTGCACCTGGAGATCGGCGAGCAGACGCCGGCGGCCGCCGGGACCACGGCCCGCACCCCCGGGACCATGCGGGCGACGAGCAGGGCGATCCATCCATACTTCCGATAGGCGTCCTCGACCTTCCCCTCGGCCGCCTCCATCCCCTCACCCGTCTTCTGGAATCCGATCGCCTCGATCTTGTGCGTCAGGCGCGTCGGACCGAATCGGATCCCGAGGTACCAGAGCGTGAGCGCACCGCCGCCGCTGCCGGTGACGACGGCCCCCAGCGTCGGCGGGAAGAGGCCGCCGGCCCGCGCGGCCAGGAAGGCGAAGAAGGCGGTCGCGAGATCGCCGGGGACGATCGGGAGGAGTCCCTCCAGGTACGACGCGACGAAGATCAATGCGTAGAGGACGACGGGGGGGATCCCGTCGAAGTAGCCGAAGAACTGCTCCATGCGTTACGCGCCGAGGCGCGCGAGCGTCGCGACGGCGATGCAGGCGATCCCCTCGCCGCGGCCGATGAACCCCATCCCCTCGTTGGTCTTGCCCTTGATCATCACATCCTGCGCGGGGATCCCGAGCGCCGCGCCGAGTCGCTCCCGGATCGCCGGGCGATGCGCCCCGACCTTGGGCGTCTCCGCGATCACCGTGATGTCGGCCTGCACCGGGGCCCACCCCGCCGCGCGCACCCGCGCCACGGCGCGCGTCAGCATCTCGATGCTGTCGCGGTCCTTGTTCTCTGCCGATGTGTCGGGGAACATCTCCCCGATGTCGCCGAGCCCCGCCGCGCCCAGCAGGGCATCGGTCAGTGCATGGCAGGCGGCATCGGCATCGCTGTGCCCGGTGCACCGGACCGTCGCGGGGATCAGGATCCCGCCAAGGAGCACGCCATGCCCCGCCACGAAGCGGTGCGAGTCGTAGCCGATCCCGACGCGGATGGGGGCCGTCATCGGGGCGCTCAGGCCGCCACCGGTTCCGGCGTCACCGGGATCAACGAGTAATCCTGATAGCGACGACGCGGCGTGAACCCCGCCTCGCGGATCAACCGCTCCATCTCGTCGGTCGTCGTGCGGTAGGTGGTGTTCGCCGCCGAGACCACATTCTCCTCGAGCATCAGCGAGCCAAAGTCGTTGCACCCGTAGTGCAGCGCCGTCTGCCCGACCTTCATCCCCATCGTGACCCAGCTCGCCTGGATGTTCGGGATCGAGTCGAGGACGGTGCGCGCGAAGGCGGTCGTGCGGAGATACTCCACCGCATCGGTCTTCGGCATATGGCTCATCTCTGGCGTGTTCTCCGGCTGGAGCGGCCAGCAGATGAAGGCGGTGAACCCCTTGGTGCGGTCCTGCACCGCCTTGAGGCGCAGGAGATGCTCGACGCGCTCGGCCATCGTCTCTCCGATCCCGTACATCATCGTGCACGAGGTCTTGAGCCCTTCGCCATGCGCGATCTCCATCACCTCGAGCCACCGATCGGCGCTCGCCTTCTTCTTGGCCACATTGTCACGCACGCGCTGCACGAGGATCTCCCCACCCCCGCCGGGAATGGAGTCGAGCCCCGCCTTCACCAGCTCCTGGATCACGGTCCGCGCGTCCATGCGGTAGAGCGTCGCCCAGAAATCCACCTCGCTCGGCGAGAAGCCGTGCACATGGATCGGGTGATGCCGCTTGATGTACTTGAGCAGCTCGAGATACCACTCGAACGGGATGTACGGGTTGTGCCCGCCCTGGATCAGGATCTGCACCCCGCCCAACGCCTTCACCTCGTCGATCTTCGCGCCGATCTCCTCATAACTGAGCGTCCATCCCTCGCCGTCCTTCGGGCGGCGGTAGAAGGCGCAGAAGCCACAGTCGGCGACACAGACGTTGGTGTAGTTGATGTTCCGGTCGACGATGTAGGTGACGACCGGCTCGGGATGGAGTCGGCGACGCACCGCATCGGCATCGGCCCCGAGTTCGAGGAGCGGGGCCTTCGTGTAGTAGTCGAGGAGGTCGGATTCGTAGGACATACGTGGGATCGCGAAAAGAGGTCGGGCTCGATGCGAGGGCTCTCGAATTCTACCCCGCGCGCCGCGCGGCTGGCAGGAACGCCAGACGGCCTTTGGGGACCTTCCCCGCGAGCGCGAGTCGCCGGAAGAACTCGGAGAGCCCCTCGAGGTCGCGGAGGGAGAGCCGCCAATCGAGTCCGTCGAAGTAGCGCCGGCACTCGGCGATCGGCACCCCGGTCACCCCGGCGGCCTGGGTCGCGAGGAGATCGAGGTGGGCCATTCCCCATTCGCGCGAGCGGATCAGGGAGGCGTGGATCGCCAGGGCCTGCTCCACCGGTGCGCTCCGCTGCGCGACCCAGACGGCGAAGACGAAGGGGAGCCCCGTCCAGTCCCGCCAGATCTCGCCGAGGTCATACACATGCGGATAGGCGCGTCCATGTGCCTCCGCCAGCGGATGCCCCGGGCTCTGCAGCATCAAGGCGGCATCGCCGATCACGAGCCGCGCGGCACAGGGCTCCCCCCCATCGCGCGCGATCGCATCGGCCTCGGCGTCGCCCGGTACGAAGACCGGCTCCGCCTTCCAGACATGCGTGAAGAGCAACTCGAGCAGGTGTACCGAGGTCATCGAGCTGCGGCTCACGAGCACGTGCTGGCCAGCGAGCTCCTCCGCCGGTGCGCTGGAGAAGAGGAGGACGCTCCGCACCGGTCCATCGCAGGAGATCGCGAGGTCGGGCAAAAGGAGATAGCGCTCGGCATCGCGCGCATACTCGACCGCCGAGACCACCGAAACGTCGAGCGTCCCGTCGGCCATCCGCCGATTCAGCGCCGTCGGGACCCCATCGACCAGCGTCCCGTCCAGGGGGACGAGCCCGCGGTCGATCGCCCCGTAGACGGGGTAGGTGTTGATATAGGGGATGCGACCGACGCGCATCACGCGGCCTGGTCCGCCGGCTCGTCGAACCGCCGGATGATCCGATAGAAGCTGTCACGCTCCGCCGGGATCTTCCCCGCCCCCCGGATCAGGGCGAGGATCTCGTCCAGCGACATCGCCTGTGTCGTCTGGGCCCCGACGGCGTGATAGATCTTCTCGCGGACCACGGTCCCCTCGAGGTCGTTCACCCCGTAGTGGAGCCCCACCTGCGAGAGCGCCGGCGTCACCATGATCCAGTGACTCTTCACGTGGTCGAAGTTGTCGAGGAAGAGCCGCCCGATGGCGAGCATCTTGAGATCCTCGACCCCAGACGAGGCGGTGCCGCGTCGACCGAGCCGCTCCCCCAACACATTGTCGTCGGGGTGATAGGCGAGCGGGATGAAGGCGAGGAAGCCACCGGTCTCGTCCTGGAGCGCACGGAGCATCGCCATGTGCTCGATCCGGTCCTCGTCGGTCTCCACATGCCCGTAGAGCAGGGTGCAGTTGGAGCGGATCCCGAGCCCATGGGCCGTGCGGTGCACCCCGATGTAATCGGCCGCGCCGAGCTTCTTCCCCGCGATCTCCTCGCGCACCGCGGCGCTGAAGGTCTCGGCTCCGCCGCCCGGGAGGGTGTCGAGCCCGGCCTCCTTGAGCGCGGTCAACACCTCACCCCAGCTCATCTTCTCGATCCGCGCGATATGCGCGATCTCGACCGCGGTGAGCGCCTTGATGTGCACGTGCGGCATCTCGGCCTTCAAGGCGCGGAAGATCTCCTGGTAGTAGGCGAGCCCCGCCTTCATATCGAGTCCACCGACGATGTGGAACTCGCGCGTCATCCCGCCATTCCCCGTCCGGGCCTCCTGGAGCACCTGATCGAGGGTGTAGCGATACGCTCCCGCCTCCTTCGGCAGGCGGGCGTACCCGCAGAAGACACAGGTCGTCCGCAGGGTGCAGATGTTGGTCGGGTTGATGTGCTGATTGGCGGCGAAGGTCACCACATTCCCGTGCTTCGCGCGGTTCACCGCATCGGCGAGGAGGCCGATCCCGGTGAGATCCGGCGAGCGGAAGAGCGCCACCCCGTCAGCGGTCGAGAGACGCTCGCCGGCGGCGATCCGCTCAGCGACCTGGCGGACGACCGGGTCGGAGAGTCGATCGAGCGGGGGGAGCTCGAGTCCAGCCACCGCCGAGCTCACCGCGTCACCCGACCAGGCGACGCAACGCGATGCTGGCGTTGTGCCCGCCGAAGCCAGAGGAATTGGAGAGGACCGCCTGTACGTCCCGCCGCGCCGCCGTATTCGCGGTGCAATCGAGGTCGCACTCCGGATCCGGCGTGTGGAGATTGATCGTCGGCGGGATGATCCCGTGGCGGATCGTCAGCGCCGAGACGATCGCCTCGACCGCCCCGGCCGCGCCGAGCATATGCCCCGTGCTCGACTTGGTCGAGCTGACGTTCAGGCCGGTGGCGTGCGGCCCGAACACCGCCTTGATGGCCCGGATCTCGTTGGAGTCATTGAGCGGGGTCGACGTCCCATGCGCATTGATGTACTGCACGTCCGACGGGGCGAGTGACGCATCCTCGAGAGCCCGCCGCATCGCGCGCTGGAGCCCCGCGTGATCCTCCGGCTGCCCGGTGAGATGGTAGGCATCCCCTGTCGCCCCGTAGCCGACGATCTCGCAGTAGATCGTCGCGCCACGCGCCCGCGCATGCTCGAGCTCCTCGAGGATCACGACCCCAGAGCCCTCGCCGAGCACGAAGCCGTCCCGGGTCTGATCGAAGGGGCGCGAGGCCGTCTCCGGCGAGTCATTGCGCGTCGAGAGCGCCTGCATGTTCGCGAACCCGCCGATCGCCATCGGCGAGACCGCGGCCTCGGAGCCTCCGGCGATCATGAGGTCGGCGTCGCCATAGGCGATGAGTCGGAAGGCATCGCCGATCGCGTGCGCGCTGGAGGCACACGCCGACTGCGTCGCGTAGTTGGGCCCCTTGGCCTGGAAGCGCATCGAGACCACGCCGGCCGCGATGTCGCCGATGAACATCGGGACGAAGAAGGGGGAGATCCGACCGGGGCCGTCCTGCAGCAGCACCGTGTGCTGCGCCTCGAAGGTCTCGATCCCACCGATCCCCGAGCCGATGATCACCCCGAGCCGATCGGGATCGTAGCCGGTGCCCTCACCGAGCCCCGCATCCCGCATCGCCTGCACCGCCGCCGCCATCGCGTACTGCGTATAGCGGTCGGCCCGCTTGGCCTCCTTTCGGTCCATGTACGCGCCGATGTCGAACCCCTTCACCTCATGCGCGAACCGGACCTTGAAGCCCGATGCGTCGAACCGGGTGATCGGCCCGCCCCCGGAGCGGCCTTCGAGGAGCGCCGCCCACGTGGAGGCCACGTCGTTCCCGACGGAGGTCAGACACCCTGCCCCCGTGAGGACCACCCGACGACGCAGACTCGCCATCTCAGCCGAGCTTGGCGTTCAGATAGCCGATGGCGTCACCGACCGTCTTCAGCTTCTCGGCATCCTCGTCCGGGATGTCGATGTTGAACTCCTTCTCGAACTCCATCACGAGCTCCACGATGTCGAGCGAGTCGGCGCCGAGGTCATCGATGAAGCTGGCGCCGTCGGTGAGCTTCTCACGCTCGACCCCGAGCTCCTTCTCGATGATGTCCTTGATCTTCGCGG
>JBMTXT010000114.1:0-5583 GCA_049453775.1 Gemmatimonadaceae bacterium
GGGCGGCGTCTCCTCCGCCGCACCGGACCGCGCCACGCGCACCCCCGTCCCTAACGCGAGGACCGCAGCGAGGAAGAGCAGCGCCTGACGTTCGGCGGGGGTGGGCATCCTGCACCCTACCCTCCGCGGGCCCCACCCCCCGCATCGTCCCGACGCGCGGGCTACCGCGGCGGCGCGGTCAGCTCCCGGATCAACGCGACCGCCACATCGCCGACGATCTGCAACGTCCGGGGCGACACCTTATCGAGCGTATCATCGACGGTGTGGTGCCAGGGATAATCGAGATCGATCACGTCGATCACCCGCAGCCCCTTCGCGAGGAGCGGCACATGGTCATCGGTGATACCCAAGACGGTGGCATTCGTGAAGACGGTGCCATGCCCGAGCCGCTGCGCGGTGGACCAGACGCGTTGCACGACCTCCGGCGCCCCACGCACCGAGAAGGCCTCCTGCTTGAAGACCGGATCCGCGTCCCCGACCATATCCCAGAGCACCCCGAACAGCGGGGCGTACCCCGGCTCGGGGAGCCGCTCGGCGAAGTGCCGGGAGCCGATCAAGACATCGGTGTCGGTCTCGAAGTCACCGTAGTCCTCCCCGTCGACGAAGAGAAGGTCGACGCCCACCTCGGGGGCACGACGCGCCAACGCCTCGGCGACGCCGAGGAGGATCGCGACCCCAGAGCCGCCGTCGTTCGCGCCGAGGACCGGTTCGCGTCGCTGGGCGGGATCGGGATCGCTGTCGGCGATGGGACGCGAGTCCCAGTGCGCGAGGTAGAGCACCCGGCGTCCCTCGGCGGGGCGGAAGCGCGCCACGAGGTTGCGCATCGGGAGGGCGCGCCCATCGGCGGTGGTGTGGGTCCACCGCTGGACCACGACGGTATCGGCCATCCGACGCAGCTCGGCCTCCAACCAGTCGCCGGCTCGTGCGTGGGCCTCGGTCCCGGGGACGCGGGGACCGAAGGCGACCTGGGCACGGACCGCCTCGAGGGCGGCGGCGCCATCGAACTCAGGCACGGGGTCTGCCCCCTGGGCCGCGCGCCCCGCCGCGTCGGCGCGCTCCCCCCCGCAGGCGGTCCCGAAGGCGAGGAGGGCGCCCCAGCCGAGGGCGACGAGGGAGCGATGGATTGGGGCCACAGGGCGGACTCCTCGGGGTAACAGGGGGACGGCTCCGATGCCGGGTGCCGGCACCACACGCTTGCCCGGACACCTCGTTCCCTATGAATATAGAAGGTTGTCCCCGTCCTCCGTCCCGAACCGCGCCCGAGTGCGAATCGTCACACGCTACGTGCTGAAGGAGCATCTCGGTCCCCTGGCCTTCGCGGTCTCGGCGCTGACCTCGCTCCTGCTGCTGAACTTCGTCGCCAAGCGCCTCGGCGATCTGGTGGGCAAGGGACTGCCGTGGACGGTGATCACGGAGTTCCTCCTCCTCTCGATCCCCTTCACGTTGGCGATGACGCTGCCGATGGCGGTGCTCGTCGCCACGATGCACGCCTTCTCGCGCCTCGCCTCGGAGAACGAGATCACCGCCTTCAAGGCGAGTGGGGTGAGCCTGCAGCGGCTGGTCCTCCCCGTCATCGTCGCCTCGGTGGGGCTCACCCTCGCGATGGTGGTCTTCAACGACCAGGTGCTCCCGCGCGCCAACCATCGGCTCGCCACCCTCCAGGCCGACATCGCCCGGGTGAAGCCGACCCTCGCGCTCAACGAACAGGTGATCAACGAGGTGGTGCCGCGGCAGCTCTATCTGCGCGCGGCGCGCATCGCCTCAGGCTCCAATCGGATGCAGGACGTCACGATCTACGATCTCGCCGATCCGGCGAACCGTCGCACGATCGTCGCCGACAGTGGCCACCTCGCCCTCTCCCCGAGCGGCGAGGACCTGATCCTGACCCTCTACGACGGGAGCTCGACGGCGATCGATCCCGCCCAGCGGGCGCGCCTGCAACGGAGCTTCTTCCGGGAGGATGTGATCGCGGTCCGCGGGGTCTCCGCGCGGCTCGATCGTGGGAACGACCGCGGGACCTACAAATCGGATCGCGAATTGAGCGTCTGCGAGCTCCAGATGCGCGTGGCCGAGGCCTCGGTGCAGCGCGATAGCGCGTGGGCGCGCATCCGCCGGGCGGAGGGGGATTCCCTCGCCGCCCAGCGAGTCCCCGGGGTCCCCGGAGGTGTCGGCGCGCTCTACTGTGCCGCGTTCGCGCAGGTCCTGCGATGGATCACCCCGGATCCCGCGCACGCCGCGCAGCCACCGCGCGTGGCCCCCGATCCCCCCCTTGGGGGGGGCTCTGAGGCCGCGAGTGCCGCCGATGCGGTCCTGATCGAAGGGATGCGGTTCGAACTCGAGGTGGCGCAGCACGCGATCGACCAGTACCGCGTGGAGATCGAGAAGAAGTTCGCGATCGCCGTGGCGTGCACGGTCTTCGTGCTCTTGGGTGCCCCGATCGCCCTGCGCTTCCCGCGCGGGGGCGTGGGCCTCACGATCGGGGTGAGCCTCGGCGTCTTCGCGCTCTATTACATCGGCTTGCTCGGCGGTGAGGCGCTCGCGGATCGGGCGATCCTCAGCCCCGCACTCGCGATGTGGGGGGCGGACCTCGCGCTTGGGCTCCTCGGGATCTGGCTCACCCTCCGGCTCGGGTCCGAGGGGGCCACCGCGCGCGGGAGCGAGACCGCCGAACGCTGGCACCGCTGGAAGGCGCGGTGGGCCGCGAGATGGCGGCAGCGGGCAGCCGCGCGAGGGGTAGGCTGATGCGGCGTCGCCTCCGTCCCCTCGATCGCTACGTCCTCCACGAGTTCTGGCGCGTCCTCGTGGCGACCGCGCTCGGGTTCCCGCTCCTCGTGATCATCATCGACCTGAGCGAGAAGCTCGATTCGTATCTGGGGCGCGAGCTCCCGCCGATGGACATCGCGCTCGCCTATCTCTTCGGGATCGCCGACACGATGTTCCTCGTCCTCCCGGCCGCGGTGCTCTTCGCGACCGTCTTCACGATCGGGAACTTCACCCGGCACAGTGAGATCACCGCGGCCAAGGCCTCGGGGATCAGCTTCCATCGGTTCATCGCCCCGATCGCCGTGGGGGCGGTCGGGGTGACGCTCTTCGGCCTCCTCCTCTCGGAGGTCGTCCCCCCGCTCAATGCGCGACGCCTCGAGCTCTTGCAGGAGAAGGCGTTCCGGAACGCCGATCAGCGCGCGAACTTCGCCTACGCCTCGGAGACGGGGCGCGTCTATCGCATCAGCCAGGCGTCGGTCACCGGGGGGACGGTGGAAGGGGTCGAGATCGAGCGCCGTGGGACAGGGCCGGACTACCCGACCTACGTGATCGCGGCGGGACGCGGGGCGTGGCAGGGGGCGGAGGGATGGATGCTCCGCGACGGGGTCCTGCATCTCCTCCCCGATTCCCTCTCCAATCTCACCTTCCACTTCGACTCGCTGCGCGATGCGGGATTCCGCGAGCCCCCGGCGAGCCTGATGGCGAATCCCAAGGCCCCCGCCGAGATGGGGTATCGGGACCTCGGGCGCTTCATCGAGGCGATGGAGCGCTCCGGCACGAATGTGAACAAGTTGCGCGTGGAGCGGATGCTCAAGATCGCGATCCCCTTCACCTCGGTGATCATCATGTTGATCGGGGCCCCCCTCGCCACGAGCACCCAGCGTGGGGGGACGGCATACGGGATCGGGATCAGTCTCGCCATCACGGTCGTTTTCCTCATGATGATCCAACTCACCCAAGCGATCGGCGCGGGAGGCCTCGTACAGCCGGAGCTCGCCGCCTGGCTCCCCGGGGCGTTCTTCGGGGTGCTCGGGTCGGTCCTCCTCTATCGGGTGCGCACATGACCGCGCCCGCTCGGCCCACGGAGACCTTCCCCGTCGTGCAACGCGGCGGCCTCCGCTTCTTCCGGATGATGGGGCGCTCGGCGATCGCGCTGATCGGCGGGATCGGGGCGCGCGTCCTCTTCGTGCGCGACATCCGCCGGGCCTTGCGCGAGGGTCCGACCTGGCGCGGGCAGGTGATCCACCAGATGCGGGAGATCGGGGTGAACTCCCTCCCGCTCACATTGATGGTCGCGGCGTTCATCGGGGGGGTGATCGCGATCCAGATCCGCTATCAGCTCTTCCCTGGGATCCAGCTCTCGATCGTGGGGCTCTCCACGCGGCAGATCGTGATCCTCGAGACTGGCCCCCTCCTCACCGGGCTCGTGCTCGCGGGGCGCGTGGGAGCCAAGATGACGGCGGAGATCGCCACCATGCGCGTCACCGAGCAGATCGACGCGCTCGAGACCCTCTCGTTCGATCCGGTGGCCTATCTCGTGGTCCCGCGCCTCATCGCAGCGACGATCATGCTCCCGCTCCTCACCGTCTTCGCCGACGTGGCTGGCGTGACAGCGGGGATGCTCTCCTCGGTCCTCGTCGCCGATGTCCCCCTAGCGCAGTTCCTCGAGGGGATGCGTCTCGGATATGACCAGTTCCAGGTGACCTACAGCCTGATCAAGGCGACGCTCTTCGGGGTGGCGATCGCCTTCCTCTGCACCTTCGAGGGCTACATGACCTTCGGTGGCGCCGAGGGGGTGGGCAAGAGCACCGCCCGCGCCGTCGTCATCACCTCGATCGCGATCCTGATCCTAGACGCGACCACCGCCGTCCTCCTCGCACCCTATCTTCAGGCATGAAGCGACGCGATGAAGTGCTCGTCGGGATCGTGGCCACCGCGGCGGTCGGGTTCGCGGTCGTCGGGTCCCTCTACCTCGCCCGCGGAGGACTCCTCCCCGGCTACGAGGTCTACAGTGTCTACGACTGGGGGGCGGGGCTCCGGCAGGGGCAGCCGGTGATGCTCTCCGGCGTGTCGGTCGGGTATGTGGGGGATGTCGATATCCGCCGCGACGGGAAGCTCGTGGTCCAGATGCGGATCTACAACAAGTACAAGGTCCCCCATGGGACGACGTCGAAGGTCGCGCCGAACGGGGTCTTCGGCGACATGATGGTGACGTTGCACCCTTCGAAGGCGACCGACGACTATTTCGCGGCGGGTGACACGGTCCCCGCGGGGCCACCCTCGGTGGGCGTGGCCGACATCCTTGGCAAGGTCGACTCGATCAGTCGTGATGTGCAGCTCCTGACGACGGCGTTGCGGCGCTCGCTGGTCGATGAGGCGGGGCTCGAGGAGCTGCGGCGGACCATCGGCTCGGCCCAGTCCCTGATCGCGGTGCTAGAGCGGGTGGCAACAGAACAGTCGCGCGAGCTGACGCAGACCCAGCGCTCGTTCCGGCGTCTCGCGGACGCCGTGGACTCGGCGCAGGTGGATTCCACCATGCGTGCGGTGGCGGGGGCGGCGGGACGGCTCGCCACCCTCACCACCGAGCTGCAGGGGACCACCGTGCGGCTCAACGGCGTCCTCCAGAAGGTCGAGAGCGGGGAGGGGTCAGCGGCCAAGCTGGTGAACGACCCCGGGCTCTACACCGATGTGCGGGCGCTCGTGCAGCGCCTCGATTCACTGACCGCCGACTTCCAAAAGAATCCGAAGAAGTACATCAACGTGAAGGTGTTCTAAAATCGCGCCGCCGTCTCGGTGCCTGGCGCCATGACGGGAAGGTGA
>JBMTXT010000115.1:0-5524 GCA_049453775.1 Gemmatimonadaceae bacterium
GCCTTTTTCGCGGCGGGTTTGGCCGGTGCCTTTTTCGCGGCGGGTTTGGCCGGTGCCTTGGCTGGCTTCTTGGCGGCGGGCTTCGCCGCAGCCTTGGCCGGCGCCTTCGCGGGTGCCTTTGCCGGTGTCTTGGCTGGTGCCTTCCCAGCGGCAGGCTTCGCCGGCGCCGCGGTGGACTTGGCGGAGGGGAGCTTCCCCTTGTTCTTCTTGGCGTATGCCGCCTCAGCAGCGGCGATCAACTTGTCCGCCTCGTCTTGCGCCATCTGGCTCCGCCGCACCATGAACTGCACCAGGTCGCGGGCGCTCTCGATGGAGAAGGCGGAGAGCCCGGCGGCAGCCCCGATGACATCCTTCATCGCCGCGGCCATCCGGCTGCCGGCCTCCAAGGAGATCTCATGGGCCTTGGCCGTCATCTCGGCCACGGTGTCGCGGACATCCTGGCCACGGTGGCCGGGGCTACGCTTCGGTGGGATGTTCGGCGTGGCCTCAGCCGAGTTGGCAGATTCGGGCATATCGGGAGAGATTTAGACGTCCTGGTCGGAATGGAGGGGGTGAATCAGGGCGTAAGTATATGATTTTCCGTGACGTACGCAAGATGTACCTGAGGCCGAATTCGGGCGATTTTCCTAAGGTGTTTGCTGGATAATTTAGTGCCACAAAAAGAGCAGTAAAAAGCCAACATCAAACCATTTTATGCTTTCTGGTCTCAAAGTCCTCGATCTCTCCCGTGTCCTGGCTGGCCCGCTCGCTGGGATGATCCTTGGGGATCTCGGCGCCGATGTCATCAAAGTCGAGCGAACGGGGACCGGTGATGAGACCAGGGGGTGGGGTCCGCCATTCGATGCGCGAGGCGAGAGCGCCTACTACCTGAGCACGAATCGGAACAAGCTCAGCATCGCCGCCAACCTCACCGACCCCGTCGATCAGGTGCTGCTCGCTCGCCTCATCGGGGAGGCGGATGTCGTGATCGAAAACTTCAAACCCGGCACTTTGGAGCGATACTGCATTGGTTATGACTTGATGATGGCTCGTAACAGTCGCCTTATTTGGTGCACGGTTACCGGATTCGGTCTCGAGAGCCCCCGGCCAGGCTACGACTTCGTCGTGCAGGCGGAGAGTGGGTGGATGGCGATCACCGGGGAGCCTGGGGGGGCGCCGATGAAGGTCGGGGTCGCCCTCGCGGATGTCTTGGCAGGGAAGGACGCCGCGATCGCGATCCTTGCCGCCCTCGCCGGCGGGCGGCGCGAGCCGCGGCGCCTCTCGGTCTCGCTCGCCCACAGCGCCACGGCTGCCCTGGTGAACGTCGCACAGAACGCGCTCGTCACCGGGGCGGAGGCCACGCGGTGGGGGAACGCCCACCCCAATCTGGTCCCGTATCAGCTCTTCGCCGCGGCGGATCGCCCCTTCGTGCTCGCGGTCGGGAGCGATGCGCAGTTCGCGGCGGCGATGGGGGCGTTGGCGCTCCCGATGCTCGCGGCGGATCCCACGCTCACCACCAACGCGGGTCGGCTCGCGCATCGGGAGCGCCTGGTGGCGGCGATCGCCGCCCAGGTGTCTCGCGCACCGGCCCAGCAGTGGATCGACCGGCTCGAGGCGGTCGGGGTCCCCTGTGGGGTGGTGAAGCCGGTATTGGAGGCGCTCCGAGAGGTGGCGAGCTCCCCGCTCACCGGGGTGGCGCCGCAGGCGCCCGGCACCATCCGGCGTCCCCCGCCGCGGCTGGACGAACATGGCGCCCTCGTGCGCGCCGCCGGCTGGGGCGCCTTCACCCGGGTGTGACCTTCCTGAGACCGGCTCGTCCTCCCCATGCGACATCACCCCCGATCGATGGGGGCGCTCTGGCTCCGGTGGACCTGTCGAGGCGTGGCCGCGTGGATTAACCTTGCGGCGTGCGCACAGTAGCCCCCACCTCGGTCCAGGACGACCCGATCGACGCCGACCAAGCGGTCATCGACCGCGTGATCGGCGGGGATCGGGACGCCGTCGGCCTCCTCATCGAGCGGTACAGCGACGTGCTGTTACGGCACGCCTACGGGATGACAGGGAGTGCGGACGTCGCGGAGGACATCCTGCAGGTCTCGTTCATCAAGGCGTTCCATCACCTGGGTGAGGTCCGAGGCCGGTTCGATGCGTGGGTGTTCCGGATCGTGGCGAATGGGTGCAAGGACTGGCTCAAGAACATCCGGCGCACACACCTGAGCTACGAGGAAGACGACCAGCCGTCGGGGTATGAGACCCCCGAGGAGGAGCTGGATCGAGGGGAGATGCGGCGCGATCTGGATCGTGCGCTGGCAGCCCTGCCGGACTCGCTGCGGGAGGCCTTCGTGATGAAGCACGTCGAGGGGCGGTCCTATGAGGAGATGGCGGACCTGCTCGACGCGACGGTCGGTGCCCTGAAGATGCGAGTCCACCGCGCCCGTGAGGCGCTGCAGAAGCTCCTGGAGGATCGGTACGCATGATGTCCCACGAATCGCTCGACCCCCGCGACCCCGTCCGCACGCCGGACACCACGACGCACCGCGCGCCTGCCGCGGAGCCGATGGCCGACCGTGAGGTCCCCCTCGCGTCGCCCGAGAACCCCGCCCTCTGGGCGGCGATCGACGCCGAGACGGCGCGTCGCCGCACGATGCGCGCCCCCGCCGGCTTCGCCGCGCGGGTCCTCGCCAAGCTGGCGGACCGCTGACCCTCGCGGTCCGCTCGACGCGCCCCGGCGCGGACGAGTTCGCGCCCTTCTACGCCGGTTACGTCGCCCAGGTCCCTGATGGCGATGTGGTCGAGGCGTTGATCGGCGGTGGGGAGATCGTCGCGGCGCTCCTCCACGACGTCCCCGACGAGGTCGCCTCGCGCGCCTATGCTCCGGGGACGTGGACCCTCACGGAGGTCCTCCTCCACTGCAGCGACGCCGAGCGGATCTTCGCCTACCGCGCGCTTCGTATCGCGCGTGGCGACGCGACCCCGCTTCCCGGCTGGGACGAGGGGGCCTATGCCCCGCAGAGCGAGGCCAACGCGCGCGGCGTCCTCTCCCTCCTCGATGAGCTCGAGTCGGTGCGCGAGGCGACGGTCACGCTCTTCGATGGGCTCCCTGAGGCCGCCTGGACCCGGCGCGGCGTCGCCAACGGGCATCCCTGCTCGGTGCGCGGCCTCGCCTGGATCACCGCGGGCCACCTCCTGCACCACTGTGACATGATCACGGAGCGCTACCTCAGGTAGCGCAGAGCGGAAGAGAGCAGCATACGCGGGGCGCTCCCATGCGGGAGCTCGCTCAGCGTCGGATGCGAATGCACCGTCGCCCCGATGTCGTCCGCGGTGCCGCGATACTCCATCGCCAGCACGACCTCGCTCAAGAGATCGCTCACGTTCGGCCCGATCATGTGGCAGCCGAGGATCTCATCGGTCGTGGCATCGGTCACGAACTTCACGAACCCGTCCGTGCTCCCCATCGTGCGGGCACGGCCGTTCGCCGAGAAGGGGAACTTCCCGACCTTGATCGCGCGCCCCGTGGCGCGCGCCTCGGCCTCGGTCATCCCACAGGTCGCGACCTCAGGCCAGGTGTAGACCACCGCCGGCATGTTGTGGTAGTGCATGTGCGCCGGCTTCCCCGCGATGACCTCGGCGGCGATCACCCCCTCGTCCTCCGCCTTGTGCGCGAGGAGCTTGCCCCCCACCGCATCGCCGATCGCGAAGACGTTCGGGAGACTCGTGCGCATCTGATCGTCGACGACGATCTCGCCACGCGCGCCGAGTTTGAGCCCGAGCGCCGCGGCGTCGACCCCGAGGAGGGAGGGCTTCCGCCCGATCGAGACGAGCACATAGTCGGCCTCGAAGCGCTTCGACTTCCCCTCCTGCTCCACCTCGATCATGACCGTGTCGCCGACGCGCTTCCCCCCGGTGACCTTGGTCCCGGTGTGGAGCACGAGCCCCTGTTTCGCAAAGATCTTCGTCGCCTCCTTGGTGATGTCGGCGTCGTTCCCCGGGAGGATCGTCGGGGCGTACTCGATCACGGTGACGGTGGCGCCGAGGCGCCGCCAGACGGAGCCGAGCTCGAGACCGATCACCCCGCCCCCGATCACGATGAGGTGCTTGGGCACCTCGGGGATCTTGAGCGCGCCGACGTTCGAGAGGACGCGCTCCTCATCGAAGGGGAGGAAGGGCAACGCCATCGGGACGGAGCCGGTCGCGAGGATCAGATGCTTCGGTCGGTAGGTGGTGACGGCGCCGTCGTGGCCCGCGACCTCGACCACGTTCCCGGCGCGGAGCGTCCCCGTCCCCTTGGCCCAGGTGACCTTGTTCTTCTTGAAGAGGAACTCGACCCCCTTGGTGTTCTGCGCGACGACGCTGTCCTTGCGCTTCATCATCGTCGCGAGGTCGAGCGTCACCCCGTTGATCCGGATCCCATGCTCGGCGGCGTGATGCCGCGCGAATTCGAAGTGCTCTGAGGAGCCCAAGAGCGCCTTCGAGGGGATACAGCCCACATTGACGCAGGTGCCGCCCAGGGTCTGGTCGCGCTCGACGCAGACGACGGAGAGGCCGAGTTGGGCGGCGCGGAGGGCGGCGACGTAGCCACCGGGGCCGCCGCCGAGGACGAGGAGGTCGGGGGAGAGCGAGTCGGTCACGGTCCGGGGGGTCCGGGGGGTCGCGCCGGCGCGGAGCGCCGCGCCGGGGAGGTCAGGGTCAGTCGTCGAGGAGCATGGTGGCGGGGTCTTCCAGGAGCTCCTTGAGTCGCACGAGGAAGAGCACCGCCTGCTGACCGTCGATGATGCGATGGTCGTAGCTGAGGGCGACGTACATCATCGGGCGCACCTCGACGCGGCCACCGATCGCCACCGGGCGATCCTGCGTCTTGTGGAGCCCGAGGATCGCGACCTGCGGGTAGTTGATGATCGGGGTCGAGATGAGCGAGCCGAAGACCCCGCCGTTCGTGATGGTGAACGAGCCGCCGGTGAGGTCGTCCATCGTGAGCTTGCCATCCCGCGCGCGCTTGGCCACGGCACCCATCGCCTGCTGGAAGGCGATGAGGCCCATCCGGTCGGCGTCCTTGATGTTCGGGACGACGAGGCCGGCGTCGCTCGCGACGGCGATGCCGAGGTTCACGTAGTGCTTGTAGATGACGGAATCGCCGTCGATCTGCGCGTTCACCACCGGGAAGGCCTTCAGGGCCTGGCAGGCGGCCTTCGCGAAGAAGGGCATGAAGCTGAGCTTCACGCCGTGCGACTTCTCCACGCGGTCCTTCATCCGCTCGCGGAGCGCCGTGACGGCGCTCATATCGATCTCGTTGAAGGTCGTGAGGTGGGCGGTGGCGTGCTGCGCCTGGAGGAGATTGTCGGCGATGCGCTTGCGGCGCGTCGTCATCTTCTCGCGGGTCTCGCGCGTTCCGGCGGGGACCTGGGCAGGGGCGACCGGCGCCTTCGTCGGTGCCGGCGCAGGTGCGGCTGGCGCCGCTGCGGCCCCCCCCCGCGCGTCGAGGTGCGCGCCCACGTCGGGCTTGCTCACCACCCCCCCGCGCCCCGTGCCGGGCACCCCCCCCCGG
>JBMTXT010000116.1:0-5397 GCA_049453775.1 Gemmatimonadaceae bacterium
CGACGGAGAGCCCGCCGATCGCGATCGCCTCCCAATCCCCGGTCTGCAGGATCCCCCGCGCCGAAGCGCGGCGGAGCTCGGCGTGGACGCCCCCCTGGACGATCGGCAGGAGAATCTGCGGTGGCGGCGCGAGATCGGCGACGGGATCATGCATCGCGAGCGGCGGAGCACCCACCGGGACCTCGAGATGCGTGATCGGGGCGCGGCCCTCCTGCGAGATCCGGTCGAACTCGATCCGACAGCGCTCGAGCCAGCGCAGACTCCGCTCCATCGCGGCGCGTGAGGCGTCGATATCGGAGCGCCCTTCGATCAACTCGTCGAGCTGCATGATGCAATCGGCCCCGAGGTTGCGCTCGATGCGCATCACCGCCTCGGGGGTGTAGTCATGGAGCGAGCCGTCGAGCGGGGAGCGGAAGGTGATCCCGTTCTCGGAGACGGTGCGGAGCTGGGCGAGCGAGAAGACCTGGAAGCCCCCGGAGTCGGTGAGCATCGGGCCCTCCCACCGGGTGAAGGCGTGCAGGCCGCCGAGGGCGCGCACCATCTCGTCGCCCGGCCGGAGGTAGAGATGGAAGGCGTTGGAGAGGATCATCCGGCCGCCGGCGGTGGCGACTTCGTCGACGCTCAGTCCCTTGATCGTGCCATGCGTACCCACCGGCATGAAGGCGGGGGTCTCCACCGGACCATGTGGGGTGGTGAAGGTGCCGAGCCGAGCGGCACCGGCGGCGTGGCGGGTCGAGAAGGCGAAGGCGGTCACGTCGGAAAGCTATCGGGTCCCGACGCGCACCATCACCGAGTCGACGATCGCCTGGAGGATCTGCGGTCGGCTTCCGAGCATGTGGGGGCCGTCGATCCAGATCTGTTCCTTGGGATCCTGCGCGGCCTCCCAGAGTGCCTGCACCGATTCGCGGGGGATCCGCTCATCCTCGGTGGCGTTGAGCATCACGACGGGGCGCGGGGCGACACGGCCGACCCAGTGCTCTGGCGCGAAGCGGGGGCCGGAGACGAGGAGCGTGCCGAGTCTCGCGAGGGGGACGCGGAGGAGCGCGTTCGGGACATCCCGGCGGAGCCCCGTCTCGATCATCAGATAGGGGCGTCCCCCGCCATGCGCGATCCAGAGGCGGGTGACACGTGGGTCGCGCGCGGCGGCGATCGTCGCGAAGGGGGCGCCGAAGCTCGCGCCCAAGAGTTCGATCCGCGACCGATCGACCTCGGGATCGCGCTGGAGGTAATCGAGGACGAGGGTGACGGCGGGCGGGGTGGCGTAGAAGGCGCGACGGATCGCGGGGACCTGCGCCAGGACGGCGAGCCCTTTCGCCTTGAGGTCGCCATCGTACGGGTAGTCGATCGCGGCAACGATCGTGCCACGCGTATCGGCGAGGAGCTTCGCCGCGCCGCGGCCGCGCTCGGCGCCACCGAGGATCAGGAAGGCCGCGCGCTTCGACGAGGAAGACTCGATCGGGCGCCGCACCGCGAGGGTCACGACGAGCCCTTTGTCGTTGGTGAGGCGCAGGACGGATTCACGATGGCCCGTGTCCTCCGCGACCTCGAGGGTATCGACGCGGATGAGCGCACCGGTGCGCGCGTCGAAGACCGGCACCGGGTCGCGCAGGAGCCAGAGCACGAGCGCCCCGATGGCGACGAGCTCGAGGAGCGCAAGGCCCAGGAGGGCATGAGTCGGGAGGGCACCGCGTCGCATAGGGAGAATCGTAGCGCGTGGGGAAGGGGGGCCGTATAGGTTTCTCGCGTGACCGCGACCCTACTACCCCCGGAGGAGGCGCGGCGGATCCTCCCCGCCCTCGCGCGTTCGATGGCCCCCGATGTCTGGGTCCATCGCTTCGTCGATGACACCCATGGGTGGACCCTCGCCGTCGCCACCCATGCGGCGCCGGGCTCCGGCAAGCTCTCGTTGGGTGGGTTCCGTATCGCCCCGGACGAGCGCCTGCGCTCCGAGGGGTTCACCCCGGAGCGTGAGGCGATCGCCCTCGCCATGGGGATGGAGGAGAAGGTCCGGTGGTCGCGGCTCCTCGGTGTCGGTGGTCCGCTCGCCACGCGCGATCTCTCGCGGATCGTCGGTGGGAAGTGCGTGCTCGCCCCCACACCGGAGGCGCGCATCGGGCAGCCGCATGACCGAGCCTTGCTCGACTTCGCCATCGCGGGGTTCCAGGCGATCGAGCGCGAGTCGGGGATCTTCCTCGTGACGGGCCAGGACCTCGGGCATGGGATGCTGCACGATGGGTCGGGGAGTTCGCTCGCCTATCTCAATGCGCGTTACCGCGGGAGCGTCGTCGCTGACACCTCGGGGCCGACCGCCGAGGGGAATGTGCAGGTCCTGCTCGGGATGTTGCGTGCCGCCGAGGTGCCGATCGCGCAGGCGACCGTCCTGCTGATCGGGTGTGGGAACATCGGGATGCACATGGTGGAGCGCCTGCATCCGATGGGAGTGACGTTGCTCGTCTGCGAGTCGCGCCCCGAGCGGCGGGCCGAGCTCGCGGCGCGAGGGATCCGCGCGGAGGGGGCGGAGGGGAAGCTCGCGCTGCTCACCGAGCCGATCGATGCGGTGGTGGTGAACGCCGCGGGTGGCTCGCTCGATGCCGAGACGATCGCGGCGTGCGCGGCGAATCCCCGGCTTCGGGTGATCTGCGGGAGCGAGAACCTCGCGATGCCCGATCCGGCGGGCGCCGATCTGTTGCGGCGCGCGCGGCAGTCCTATTGCCCGACCGAACTCGGTGGGATGATGGGGTATCTCACCGCGGTCGAGGAATATCTCGCGAAGGCGGATGGGGTGGCGTTCGACGTCTCGACGGTGCTCCGAGCGGCGGCAGCGCTGGAGCCTGCGGCGTACGAGGCGACGGCGCGTCAGCGCGCGGGCGGGTTCCGGGAGACGTTCGAGGAGGTGGTGGAGGGGATGACGCGGGGCTGAACGTCACCCCCCGAGGGTGTCAGGTGCGCGAGCCGAACTTCGCCAGGGCCGCCTTCGTGAATTCCGAGAGCACCATCCGCCCACTCATCGCGGCACGGTCGCTCATCTCGGCTTCCCACCCCTCGGTCCCGCGCCAGAAGATCCGCTTCATCTCGCGCATCGCCTCGGGATTCGCCGCCGCGAGCCGTGTGGCGTGGGCCATCACCGCGGCATCGAGCGCGGCCTCGTCCTCGACGAGCATCGAATAGAGCCCGTGCCGTTCGCACCACTCGGCGTCGTGCCAGTCCGCGTGGACCCCGAGGTTCATGAAGCGGGCGAGCCCGAGTTTCCGCTCGATGACCACACCGACGACGAAGGGGCCGATCCCGACCTGGAGTTCGCTCAGCTTGGCCCGGGCGCTTCGCACGGCGATCGAGTAATCGCTGGCGGCGATCAGGCCGAGGGCGCCGCCGGCGGCCTGCCCCTGGACGCGCGTGAGCACGAACTTTGGGGCCTCGACCATTGCGCGGATCACCTGCGAGAAGCCAGAGAAGAAGTGCTGCCCCTCCGCCGGGGTGGACACCGCTAGGAATTCGTCGAAGGAGGCGCCGGCGCAGAAGGTGGAGGTCCCGGCGCTGCGAAGGACGATCACGCGCGCGGTGGGATCGGCTCCTGCGGCGCGAAGGGCCTGCGCGAGCTCGACGAGGAGGGCCGCTGGCAGGGAGTTCCCCTTCGGGTGCGAGAACTCGACGGTGGCGATCCCGTCAGCGGTGCGGGTGTGGACGGTACCGGCGGAGAGGGGATCGGACATGAGGCGAAAGAGTCAGGGAGGGTGGGGCGGCAGGCTCGGCGCCCGCGGACGGCTACCCTGCCCGCAGACGCCGTCTATAGTTTACCACGTATGACCCCTCCCATCCGCCAGCTCCCCGCGGACGACCCGGCTCAGGTCGCCGCCTTCGAGGCCCGCATCGCGGCCGGGGAGAGCATCGAGCCGAAGGATTGGATGCCCGCCCGGTACCGGTCGCAACTCACGCGCATGATGTCCCAGCATGCGCACTCCGAGATCGTGGGGATGCTCCCGGAGGGCAACTGGATCACCCGCGCCCCCTCGCTCCGCCGCAAGCAGTCGCTGATCGCCAAGGTGCAGGACGAGGCGGGGCATGGCCTCTACATCTATTGCGGGACCGAGACCCTCGGCGTCGACCGCTTCGACCTGTTCAACCAGCTCCTCGACGGCACCGCCAAATACTCGAGCATCTTCAACTACCCGACCCTCTCGTGGGCCGATATGGGGGTGATCGGGCGGCTCGTCGATGGCGCCGCGATCGTGAATCAGACGGTGCTCGCCAAGACCTCGTACGGGCCCTATGCCCGCGCGATGGTGCGGATCTGCAAGGAGGAGAACTTCCACAAGCGGCAGGGCTACGAGATCTGCACCGTGCTCGCCAATGGCACGCCGGCGCAGCGCGCGATGCTCCAGGATGCCGTGGACCGCTTCTGGTGGCCCTCGCTCATGATGTTCGGGCCGTCGGACACGAACTCACCGAACTCCGGGGAGCTCCTCCGCTGGAAGGTGAAGCGGAAGACCAACGATGAGCTCCGGCAGCGCTTCGTGAACCTCACCGTCCCGCAGGCGCAGGCGCTCGGGATCACGCTGCCCGATCCCGACCTCCGCTTCGACCCCGAGACCAAGAACTGGGTCTTCGGCGCGATCGATTGGTCGGAGTTCCATCAGGTGATCTCGGGGCATGGGCCGTGCAATCGCGAGCGCCTCGAGGCACGTCGGCGGGCGCATGAGGACGGGCAGTGGGTGCGCGAGGCCGCGACGGCCCATGCGGCCAAGCGGGCTCGGCAGACCGAGGCGGCGTGATGACGGCGTCCGGTGGTCCCGCGGACAGCCACTGGCCGCTCTGGGAGGTCTTCACGCAGGGGAACGTGGGCGAGCCGTTCGAGCATGCGGGGAGCCTGCACGCCACCGATGCGGAGCACGCGCTCCAGAATGCGCGCGACGTCTATGCGCGGCGCGGCGAGGCGGTGCACCTCTGGGTCGTCCCCTCGGCGGCGATCACGGCGTCGGCGCCCAGTGATGCGGGGCCGTTCTTCGATCCCGGGAACGAGAAGGCGTATCGCCACCCGCAGTTCTACAAGGCGCCCCGCGGGGTGCGCGTCTTCTGATGGCGAGTGCGCATGACGCCGACGATGTCGGCATCGCGGCGGGAGAGGCCAAGGCGGGGGATCGTCCGGTGGCCGGGGCATCGCGCGGGCCGCGCCTCGGCCCGCCCCTCGTCGAGTATCTGCTCCGTCTCGGTGACGATCGCCTGATCCTCGGGCATCGTCTCTCGGAGTGGTGCGGCCATGGGCCGATCCTCGAGGAGGACATCGCGCTCGCCAACTTCGCCCTCGATCTGATCGGGCAGGCGGCGTCGATCCTGCGACTCGCCGGCGACGTGGAAGGGGCCGGGCGCGACGAAGATGCCCTCGCCTACTTCCGTGATGGG